>NZ_CP114285.2:2412122-2713637 GCF_027111255.2 Flavobacterium flavigenum
TTCTTTTTAATTCCCATAAAAACTATAAGTCTCCCCAGCTATCATCTCCACATCATATTCATTATATTTTGGCAACTGCACTTTAGGCAATTTTGCTTCTTTAGAGATAATTGGTTTCTTTACCTCAACATCATAAAACAAAGGATTCGGATTTTTACCTTTTGCTTTTTTAAGCGTAATTCCTTTGTCAGCTTTCAAAGTATTTTCCAATTTCAATCGGCAGTTTCCTCCTAGTTTGGAATATATTTTCAAAGTCGAAACTTTATTGTTTTTCCAGGTCATATCAATTACAAATCCGCCTCGGGTTACCAAACCTTTGATGCTTCCGTCATTCCAGACTGTTGGCAAGGCAGGCAGTAAATGAATCGCATCTTCTTGGCTCTGCATCAGCATTTCGGCAATTCCTGCGGTACATCCGAAATTCCCGTCAATCTGAAACGGCTGATGTGCATCGAGCATATTTGGATACGTTCCGCCACCTTTTCTTTGGTCAGCAGTAACCAAATGCAATTGATCCTGAATCAGTTTGTAGGCGTGATTTCCGTCTAATAATCTGGCCCATAAATTCACTTTCCAGCCCATTGACCAGCCTGTGGATTCGTCTGTTCTGTAAATTAAGGATTGTTTTGCTCCTTCAAATAATTCCGGTGTTTTGATTGGCGAAATCTGATTACTCGGAAACAAACCGTACAAATGCGAAACGTGTCGGTGATTGTCTTTTGGATTGTCCCAATCGTCCTGCCATTCCTGTAACTGATTGTGTTTTCCAATTTTCATTGGAGCCATTTTTGCCAAAGCGTCTTTTACTTTTTTGGTAAAATCAGCATCCGGAGCCACCAATTCCGAAGCTTCGATTACGTGTGTAAACAAATCAAAAACCAATTGATTGTCCATTGTTGTTCCTGATGCAATTGTCGATTTTCCTGTTCCTCCTGCGTGTGTGTTTTCAGGAGAACTTGATGGAACCACAACCAAATATTTTGTATTTGGATCGATCATCATAAAATCCAGAAAGAAACTCGCCGAGCCTTTCATAATTGGATAAATTTCTGCCAAATATTTTTTATCTCCTGTGTACAAATAACGTTCCCACAAATCCTGACAAACCCATGCACCGCCTGTCATCCACATTCCAGATGCAGCCGAATCAACCGGAGCGGTTACTCGCCAGATATCGGTGTTGTGATGCAGTACCCATCCGCTGGCGTTGTACATCATCTTTGCGGTTTCTGCTCCCGAAACGCTCAACTCTTTTGCCATCTGGATAAAAGGTTCGTGCATTTCAGAAAGATTGGTTACTTCTGCCGGCCAGTAATTCATTTCGGCGTTAATGTTGGTCGTGTATTTACTGTCCCAGGGCGGTGTTACCATATCGTTCCAGATTCCCTGAAGATTTGCCGGCTGTCCGCCTGGCTGTGAACTCGAAATCAGCAAATAACGTCCAAACTGGAAATACAAACTTGCCAGTTGCGGGTCGAATTCTTTCTTGAAATCCCTGATTCTTTCGTTGGTTGGTTTCTTGGCATTTTCATTAGTTCCTAAATCCAATGAAACTCTGTTGAAGAATTTTTGGTAATAGGCAACATGTGCTTTTTTAATTTCGTCAAAACTTTTTGGCAATGCCTGCTCCAAATAGGATTTACTTTTTGCAATTTCATCACCCGTGATATCCTGATAATTTTTGAAATTGGTCGCTATCGAAATGTAAAGCGTCACTTCATCGGCTTTGTTGATGCTCAGGATTCCGTTGCTTGCCGAAACTTCTCCGCCTTTATTTTTGGCTTCCAATCTTCCCTGAAATTTTACTTTCCCTTTTACATTTTCAAAATTAGTTCCAGTTCCCGAAAGTATAATTTGATTTCCTTCTGTTGACGGAACGGTTTTGTCAATTGGGCTGTTCATAAAAACGTTACAGGTAATTTGTCCGGGTTTGCTTGCCGACAATTTTACTGCAATCACCTGATCTGAAAATGCGGTTATGATTTCGCGGGTAAATTCTACTCCGTTTACGGTGTATTTTACTTTTGCCGTAGCATCGCCGATATTTAAGTCTCTGTAATAATTAGAATATTTTTGATGTCCTGGAAACGAAATATAAACGCTTCCAAAAGTCTGATACGGCATTCCGTCATTGGTCTGCGACATAATATCACGGGTTGCCAAATCCTGTGCTTCATCAAATTTTCCGTCAAAAATGAGCTGTCTTACTTTAGGCAAAGCTTCAATTGACTTGTTGTGTGCGTTGCTGTTTGGCGAACCTGCCCAGATGGTTTCTTCGTTCAGTTGCAGGCGTTCTACAGCGGGATCGCCAAAAACCATGGCACCCAAACGTCCATTTCCGAGAGGCAATGCTTCGTTCCAGATGGAAGCCGGTTTGTCGTACCACAATTTTAGATCGCTGTTGGTTTGTGCAGTTGTCGCAAATGAAACGATACCGAAACAGATTGCTGTAATTTTATTTTTTAACTTCATAGTTTATGGTTGATAGTTGATTGCTGTTGGAAGTGTAATTCCACAAATTCAATTATTACATTCTTATTTTCTTTTTAAAGACAATCGATCTTAAATTACAAGAGTGCGTGAGGGATAGAAGCAAGCTACCGAAGTAGCGCGGATAGCCCGACCCGATTTGAAAAAGGGGGCGACTAAGCGGTTTCTAGAGTTGCCCCCTTTTTCAAATTGGGTCACGCCCAAATACTATTTCTTCACCTCGTAAACTTTATTGTTCTTTTCTCCGAACATTTCATATAATTTGTTGATGTCTTTCAATGCATTTTTCGGAAGATTTTCGGCTTTGTTACCAAAAACATATAATTTATCGTACGGTTCAATCACGCAGGTTGATTCGTCGATTTCGCCTTTTTCATTTTGTACTTTCTTTAAATCCAGACCTAAATATTTCGCCATAAACGGATATAACGCCATACGTTTTGAAGTGCCAAAATCGTGGCCTTCGGTTGGGAAATGGGCATTTTCGACCAAATCTTTTTTGCCATACAATTCATAAGTGCGCTGGATAAACGGGAACTCCAATTCGGGAACCGCCAGTGTCCAGTCTTTTCCATCGGAAACAATGAGCTGTGGTTTTGGCGCCATCATCGCCGAGATTTCGGCATTGTTGGTTCCGTTTCCGCAAAGGTGAATGCCACGACCGCTTTCGCAGGGACAACCGCCTGAAAAATGGGAAGAAACCATGACCACGGGAGCGGTAACTTTTACTCTGTCGTCGATTGCGCCCAAAAACATCGTGTGCGATCCTCCGCCGGAACCGCCGGTAACACCAACTCGGGTCATATCGACATTTTTTTGAGTCGATAAATAATCCAGCAAACGGATTCCGCTCAACACCTGAACGGTCGATGCGATGCTGTTTCTATGGGTTTGCTCAGGAAATTGCAATAATGATTCGCCCCAGGCAAACAGGTCGTAGCTTACTACAATGGCACCCATTTTGGCCATTATGGCACAACGGTACTGCTCGTCTTTTCTGTATCTTCCGTCTCCGAAATGCCCGTCGGGCGTTAAGATCACAGCTGATTTTTTATTGAACGGATAGGGTTTGTAAATCGATCCCGTAGTATAAACACCCGGAAGAATTTCCAGCGCAATATTCTCCACGCTGTAATCTTTGTAGATTCTTTTTGGGGTCAAAATCGGTTTTGATTTTGGCATTGGCGGTGCTTTGTCCAAACCAAATGACGTAATCATACAGGCTTTTATTTCTTTTTTACGGGCTTCCCAATCGTATACATTTGAATATAAAGTCGTCAAATAATTTAAACGTTCTTTTCCTTTATCGACTGAAACTTTATGGTTTTCGTATTTACGAATAATGTAGGTTCCGTCTGGCTGTTTGAAATACATGAGTTCAAATGGAGCCAGAATATTGGTAAGCGAAATTGGCAGATTTCCGGGTTCGATTCTCCAGTCGGCATAATCTAATTCTTTTCCTTTTAGCAAGCCTCTGTCATCGTTGATGGTTACGTTGAAAACGGTTTCGATTTTCTTCAAAGTTTCTGAAACGGGTTTTCTAAAGTTTGTATCTGAGGTACATTGGGCGTTTGCTAATGTCAATGTGAAAATTGAGATTAGGAAAGTAAAAGTTATGTTTTTTAAATTTTTCATTCTATTTAAAAATTGTTTTTCAATTGTTTTTGCTTTAGCTGGAGGAAAACAAATTGATTTTTGATTTTGATTTTTTTGTTTATAAAAGAAAGTGATTTTACATTTTTACAAATCACATTTTACATTTTACAACTTACATTCAATTGTATATTTTCCTGAACCTAATTTCAAATTTTTAATCGGTTTTCCATTCACTTTTATTGCAGAATCTTTCGCCGAAACCGGCAATTTTATTGTCGCTGATGTATTCGCAGGAATCTCCACTTTCAGAATTAATTTTCCGTCTTTCTTTTCCCAGGCCGAAGCAATTTTTCCATAAATAGATTGATAAGTTGCTTTTACAAAAGTCATATCGCCTAACACTTCCGGCTGAATGAAGAAATGTTTGAATCCCGGATTTTTTTCATCTGCCTTAATTCCGGCTAAACTTTGGTAGAACCATTCTTCGATCTGCCCCATCATAAAGTGATTATATGAATTTCCTTTACGCGGATCCCATTGTTCGGTCAGAGTCGTTAATCCGAATTTTATCTGAAAACCATAACCCGGTGCATCATAATGATTGTTCATTTTGTACATTGTTTCGTTTTCGCCATTTCGCGCCAATGCCTGAAATAAATAACGATTTCCAACATCGCCTGTTGTTAATCGGTCGCCTTTGGCTTTGATGTCGGCCAATAAATTCTGCATTACAGCCGATTTGTATTGCGGTTCTACGATATCCATAAAAATCGGAACAGCGTTACTAAACTGACTGTTTGTACCGTATTGTTTGGTTTCAGCATTAAAAAATTTGTCGTTAAATGCCTTTTTAATATCCGAAGTCAATGTTTCGTATTTTGCAATGTCCTCCGATTTATTCAATAATTTGGAGGCTTTCGCCAATAAACTAGCACCATAAAAATAATGTGACGTCGCCGAAAGTGCAATAGGACTGTTTTTGGAATATCCCGCCGGATGCGTTCCGTAATCGTACCAATCGCCCAATCCGTGGGAAACGATATGATTCGTAGCTTTGGTTCCTAAATAATCGACATACTTTTTCATTACCGGATAATATTTCTCAATCAATGACGCATCGCCATAATATTCGTAATACATCCACGGCAGAATCACGCCTGTCACACCCCATTCCGGAGAATCAGTAAAGTCGCCTCCAAAGACAACATATTCGGGAACAATCGTTGGAATCAAACCATTGTCACGTTGCGAATCAGAAATATTTTGCATTGTAGCCGGAATAAAACTTTCCAAATTATAATTGAAAAGCAATCCAGGACCATTTAAATGAATTTCTTCTATCCAACCCAATTTTTCACGTTGCGGACAATCGGTGAAAACACTTTGAAAGTTACTTTTTATGGCATTATTAATCAGCCAGTGTGCCTTGTTGAAAATGTCATTGGAGCATTCAAAACTTCCCGCTTCTCCCGCCGAATTGTATATGAAATTTGATTTCAAATCAACCAATGTTGGAAGATCTTTGTCCTTGTCTTCTTTGTAATTGATGTTCTCCATCTGAACATATTGATAACCGTAATAACTGAAATTAGGTCGCCATTCTTCGATGCTTTCCCCTTTCAAAGTATAGTCGTAATAATACGGTTTTCCTGTTTTTCCCTGCCCAACAGTTCCGTCTTCATTCAGGCTTTCACCCACCCAAACACGAACCGTTTGTCCTTTTTTTCCTTTCACTTTAATAGTCGGAAAACCGGAAAGATTTTGCCCCATATTAAAAATATAGAAATTGGGTTTCAGCTCTTTGGCTTCCTTAACTTCATATTGTTTTTGAACGATAATTGGCGAAGTCGTTTGTGCTCTCAAAATTCCTTTTGGTGCTTCCTGAACGACTACTTTTTTCCAATTCGAATCGTTGAATCCTTTGTTGTTCCAACCTTTTTGTTCCAAATTGGCATTATAATCTTCACCACCAAAAATGCTGTTGTAGGTAATCGGACTTTTGCTGTATTTCCAAGTTTCATCTGATTTTATGATGTCTTCGGAACCGTCTTTGTAAACCACTTTCATTTTTAAAAATAAAGTCGGCGGTCCAAAACTCACATAAAACTTCGAATAGCGTTCGGCAAGCGTATTGTACATTCCGTTGCCTAACAACACACCAATTACGTTTTCACCATTTTGCAGTTCTTTCGCAGTCAATTCATAAGTGTTGAAATTGACCGTTTTATCGTAGTCTGACCACAAAGGAGCAAACTCACTGTTGCCGATTTTCTTTCCGTTAATCGTCAATTCATAATGTCCTAAACCTGAAATGTAAACTACAGCTTCCTTGATTTCTTTCTTAACTTCAAAAGGTTTGCGAAGCATAATACTTCTGCGTGACAAAGAATCGGAAGCGTTTATTAAAGACGCTTTTTTCTCTTTGTTGAAAGTGGCAGTATGATAATTTCGGCCTTCCGGCAAATGACTGTCAGCTTTTGTAATCGCGCCGATCCAGACTGGATTCAAATCTAATTGTGAAGGTGCGATTCTGAACGAAGCTGTTTTGCTCCAATTGGATGCTTTGCCTTTTTGATTCCACACTTTGACTTTCCAGAAATATTTGGTTTCGCTTTTTAATGAAGTTCCTCCATAATTTATTTGAAGGTTTTTATCTGAATTTACTCTTCCGCTGTTCCAGATATCGCCGTTGTCATTTTTTATATTTTCTTCCGAAGAAGAAACCAAAATTTGATAGCCTATTTGTGAGGCATAAAATTCTTTTGAAACCAACTGCCAGCTTAATCTTGGCTGATTTTGAATTACTGCTAATGGATTTTCGGCCATTTCGCAGGTCAAATGTTCAGCAGAAATTTGACCATTCGAGATGAATGTTATCAGAAGACAAAAGAGGAATAATATGTTTTTGAAAAACTTCATGTTATATTTTTTTACCACAAATTTTCACAAATTATTCTTTTTATTTCAGTTCAAAAATTTGCGTGAATTTGCGTATCTGTGATTCTTTTTTATAATTTTTTAGTAATCAACGATTGAATATTAAACACTGCTTCCGGGATTAATTTTTCTGCTTCCGGCAAATCAACGAAATCGTCTGTGTCAGGAGCTGTGTCCGGATTTGGAGAATATCTTTGCTCGCCTGTGCGGAACATAATACGCTCAAAGCCATCTACGGGAGCATAAAAAATCCTTGTTGATTCTTTTCCGTCGTTGACTTTTACGGTATACGAACGGGATTTTACATCCAGTTTTACTGTCACTGTGTATGATTTATTGGCTTCGTATTTAGTAATACCACTATAACGCGCACCGTTTTTAACTTTCAGTTCTCCATCAGAATCGAATACCAATCTTACGGCTGGTAATCCCTGTTTATTTTGAAATTCCACCTGCATCAAACCGTGATTGTTTTGCTCTGGCACAACTTTAAATGTCGCTTCCATTTTTTGTGCAAACGGAATCACACGCTCAGCTCTGGAATAATCAAAATAATCCTGATCTCTTAAAGTCAATGTTTTTTTGCCATCTGCTTTCTTTTCTATTTTGGTGGATGCCCACGACAAATCATAGGTATTCCAAAGTTTCAATTCTTCGCCATTTGGCAAATCGTTGAAAACATCATTTACGTCATTAGCAACTACGCTCGTTACCGGAACCGGAATTGATGCTACCCAAATATCTTCTTTGTTCACGCTGTAACCTACCCAGATTTTTCCGTCCGGCGGAGTTCCGTTTTTTTCGGTGATTCCGCGAACGTATTGCGGACCGGCAGATTTGTAGTTTCCGCCATATCGCATTGGACTCACTTCTCCGTGAACCAATAATAAATCTTTGTAATTCAAACCATCATCAGAAGTTGAAATCGCCAATGGCCAACGGTATTCTGATGGATTGTACAGGGTTGCATAACGGTTATCAGAGGTTTTTTGTCCCCAGATTTTGGCATTGCTGTTTACAAAACCCGGTGCACGCAACGGCATATATTCCCATGATTTTCCGCCATCTTTACTTACCGAAGTTAAGGCGTGTTTCCATAAACCTACTACGTTTCCGTTTGGTAAATGGTAATAACTAAAGGCTTTGTATGGTTTTTGTAATGGAATCAATTCGTCATCGCGGTCAGCTTCTTCTACCCATTGCTGTAAAACCAAAGGTTCTTTCAGGATTTCCTCGCAGGCTTTTATCAGTCCTTTGTCTTTTGCTTTGGTATAAAATGGAAATGCCGATTTCGATTTATCCCAGGTTTTATTGTATCTGATGAAATAGATTTCGCCGAAACTGCCGTCTTTTTTGATTTCGCGAATTACACGCCCAATTCCTTTTCCGTCATTGGGATCGTCTTTTTCATCCATCGCGATTCCGTAATAGGCTAAGGCAAAAAGTCGTTTGTCTTTTGAGGTGTAAAACCCCATTCGTTGGTGCATAATCGCATCCAGATTTTTGGCTACACCTTCTACTCCTTCTTTTTTCCAGCCGTCCGGAATGTGATAAATTGGAAAAATTACCTGAGGTTTTGTCCAGGTCACACCATCTTTTGAAGTTAACATCAAAGTCTGGCTCGGTGGAATATGTTCTCCGGTTGGATCGCTTAAATAATGCAAGTAAAAGGTATTGTTCCAATACGCCATCATTGGCTGGTGGTTGTAGGTCCATCCAAAACCATCTGCTTTTTCAGGATGTTCACGGCTTGCACGCATAATCTGGGTAGCGTGAACACCAACTGCCGGACTTAATTGTCCGTGATGATAATCTATATTGGAGAGTGTTTTGCCTGTGTATCGTATCGTGTCATTTTGTGCCTGTGCAAAAGTTACTACTCCGCAAGTCAACAGGATTACTGATGCTGTTACGATATTGGTTTTTATGTTTTTAAATGCAATCATTATCTTAACTTTTTATCTGCTTGATCTGCTAAATCTGCGTGAAAAATTACTCTCGCAGATTCTGCAGATTAAGCAGATTATTTTTTATTTTCTTTCAATTAATCCTTTTAGAACTTCTTCGGAAATTGTGGTGATAGTTCCATGTTTGTGACCTTCGGGTAATTTTATTTTAGAGGATACATCTTCGAATTTTACAAAATCTGAAGTGCTTAAGGCTTTGTAATTTTTGGATCCGTAATTGTCATAATACAACAGCCATTTTTTACCGACTTTTACGACCGTTGGCCCTTCTGATAAATATTCCGTTAGGGGTTTTGATCTTTTTTCAAATGGTCCTAAAGGCGATTTCCCAAAGGCTACTTCTATGTTTCGCATCGGTCTGGTGTTGTCTTTTAAAACCAGGACATAATCTTGCTTGCCTTTTTTTACAATCACGCAATCAATGACGCTGAAACCGGGATCGTAATATAATTTTGTATCTGAAAACGTTTTGAAATCTTTGGTCGTTACATAATACATTCGGTGGTTATTTTTCTCGTCTTCTACTCCTTTTTCAAATCGGAATGGGATTGTTGATGCCCAGATAATGATGTATTCTTTTTTGACATCGTCATAAAAAATCTCGGGCGCCCACACGTTTACGACTTCGGGTTCGTGTTTCATTACGGGAATGTATTCCTGTTTTGACCAATGAATCAGGTCTTTTGAACTGGCATATCCAAAACCGTTTCCACCTTTCCAGTCGGTTGTCCAGACCATATGATAGGTTCCGTCTGCGCCTTTTGTGATGGACGGGTCACGCATAATTTTGCTCGCTCCAATTTCTGGTTTCAGGAATGATCCTTCCAAGCCTTTCCAGTTGTAACCGTCTTCGCTGTAGGCGAGATACAAACCTTCGGTAGCCGGTTCACGAAAAGAAGTGAACAGGTAAAGTTCTTTCTTTTTCTGGGAATAACTGACCGCGAAAAGTGAAAGCGTTAATATGATGAATATTTTTTTCATTGTTATTTTTTTATCCTTACCAAAGGTTTCATTGTTAAGTTATCTCCAAATATCAGCGTTAAAAACTAGCACGCAGATTCAGCAGATTTTTTTTTGCTTATTAAACCAAATGCTTCTCTTTAGCCCCGATAGCAGTGGAAATCCTTGTAAGCCGGTGTTCGGCTTACAAGATTGTAACGGATAGCGGGACGGTGCTTCCTGAAAATGCCCAATATTTCTGCTTCTAAAAAATAATATTTATTCTGTAATTGCTTTTTTATCCAGGTCTTTTCCTTTTTTAACAGCAGTTGTTACGTTATTGAAAACATTATTTTTTACAAATATATTTTTCGTGTCTTTTCCATTGGCTTCGATGAAAATATCGGTGGCGTTGAACGGAAAATTGTTGTTGATCATAATGTTCGAGGCGTTATCGATTTTGATGACCGGAACGCCTTTGAGCGGTGTCGATGAACCTACGTTGTCCAAAATCAGGTTTTTGGAATCGATGATTTTGAAAGAAGAACCCACGGTCGCATTGACTTTTACATCGTGAAATTCAACATCGGTGGCTGTGTTTACGGTAAAACCTTCCTTGCCGTCCATATTGATGTTCGAGAACGTGATGTTTTGAATTGGCATTTCAACAATTCCACGAACGAAGCCGGCTTTGTTGACATTTCCTCCCGTAACATCGCTGATGTGGATGTTTCTGAAAATTGGCGTACGCTCAGTTACCGGTTCAACTGGATTGTCTTTGTCGTAGAATAAATCTAAAATAATAGCTTCTTCCTTGATGTTTTTCATGACAATATTGTCGACGCGAATGTCTTCTACAACTCCTCCACGACCACGGGCCGATTTGATACGGATTCCTCTGTCGGTTCCGTCGAAAACGCAGTTGGAAATTGTAATTTTTTTGATTCCGCCTGACATTTCACTTCCAATTACAACTCCGCCGTGACCGCTTAACATGGTGCAGTTCGTGATCGTTACATTTTCGGTTGCTTTTCCGTATTTACGACCATCTGCATCACGACCTGATTTGATAGTGATACAGTCGTCGCCTACGCTGATATGACAGTTTGAAATGTGAACGTTGGTGCAGGACGAAGGATTGATTCCGTCTGTGTTTGGCGAATGCGGATTGTTGATTGTGATTCCGGTTACGGTTACGTTGTCGCAGAATTCAGGATTGATCGTCCAGAAAGGGGAATTTTTGAAGGTTACGCCTTCGATTAAAATATTCTTGCAATTGTAAGCCTGAAAAAAAGAAGGTCTGAAAAAGTGTTTATCAATCGTTCTTTTATAGTAAGGTTCGTACACAATTCCTTTGTTTTGCTCGGTCCACATTTTTTGGTATTTGGTTTCCGGAATCAGACCTTTGGCAGTTTCGATTCGGTAGACTTCATTCCACCACGCTTTTCCCTGACCGTCGATTACGCCTCTTCCTGTGATGGTGATGTTTTCGACGTCTTTTGCATAAAATAATGGAGAGAAAGACTGCATCACGATTCCTTCGTAACGCATTTCGACATACGGAAGATAATCATCGAAGTTCTCCGAAAATTTTAAAAGTGCACCCGAATCTAAATGAATCGTGATGTTGCTTTTTAGTTTTAAGGCTCCTGTTAAGTATTCTCCGGCTGGGAAAAAGATGGTTCCTCCTCCATTTTTAGATGCTTTTTCGATGGCATTTTGAATAGCTTCAGTACATTTTATTCCTTTGTTGTTTCCGCCTTCGTTGAGGATATTGAGCCAGCCGTCATTGGCGAAGGCTGAAGTTATTCCCGTTAGGAAGCAGAGTATGATTATGATGTTTTTGATTTTCATGATGTATTTTTTGTTCTCGCAGATTTTGCAGATTGCGCGGGATTTTTATTTTATTTTGCCACAGATTAAAAGATTTTCACAGATTATTTTTGCTTTTTTATCTGCTGGATCTGCTAAATCTGCGGGAGATATTTTTTATTCTCATTTTTGTCATCCTGACGGAGGAAGGATCTCCGTTAGTAGCTCCGCATGCTAAAATAGCTTTGTGTTAGTTTCTTGCGGAGATCCCTCGTTCCTCGGGATGACAATATTGTGGTTAATTTGAACTTAAAATTAAAACCCAGTCGTTTCCGTCTTCTTTTTTGCCGGAAGGCTGGAACTCTTTAGTTCCTTTGTTTTTAAATATTCCGATTTTTGTTTTTTTACCGTTTCTTGGGTTGTACCAGGTGGCTGTTACCTTATCTCCTGAAATTTTACCCATATTCACTGTGATTTTTCTTCCGGTATAAGTATAAATCAAGGCATAATCATTTCCTCTTGTCGCCACCTGATAATCGTATTTTTCACCTTGATTGGCCACTAACGACTGATCGGGAATTCTTTCAAAATAGGGGAATTCCAGCATCAGATTTTTAATGTGTACCATTTGTCCTGCTCCGGGAGCATTGATGGCTGATGTCCATAATTCTTTGTTTCCGTAGGCTGGTTTATCGCCTTTTCTGAACATTTGCATTACCGCATTATGGCCGTAAGTGTAACCTGCTCCGCCTGCGAAAACTGACCAGTAACCGTAACGACGCACATCATTTGCGGTCCATTTTGGCTGTAAGGTGTCGTGCAGACCGTGTGGAATTCCCTCGTAAGATGGCTCTCCGTCGAGTGTTGGTTTGGTTGGTTTTAAGTCCCAGTCTCTATGAACGAATTTGTAATTATCTTCTTTGAAAGGTTTCACCGAATCCTGATCGTATCTTCGGTGTCCGGATTGAAACATATTGAAATCCAGCCAGCTTGCATTATGAAAATTTTCTGAAGAATCGGTTCTTCCGAAAGGGTGGAAAGTCACCAACTGATCAGGATTACTGGTTTTTAAAGTGTTTCCGAGTGCGTTCCAGATGTCCTGGAATTTATCTCCGTAAGTATCGCCACCGTTCAGCCAGATTATATTGGTTCTTTTTTTATATCGATCGGCTAAAAATTTTGCATATTTTTCAACATCCACTTTCGTTACCTTACTTTTATCACTACTGATATTTGTTCCCCAAACCGGCACCATCGCAAGGTAGATTCCGTTTTTTTGCGCTACATCCAAAGTATAATCGATGTGGTCCCAGTAATCGTATTCTGGAGCATCATTTGGATCGTTACCAGGTGACGTAATTTGCTGGGACAGATTATCATTCATTAACGCCTGATCGCCATACGCATTTACGGCATTCACATTATGCAAAACCATTACCTGAACGACGTTAAATCCTTTTGCTTTTCGATCCTGAAGATATTTTTCAACACCTGCCCTGTCCAGTTTTCCGAATGTCAGCCAGCCTGTATCGCCTAACCAAAAGAAAGGTTTTCCGTCTTCGGTTACAAAATAATGTTTGTTTTCGGAAACTTTAAGTTTTGGTAATGCTTTTGATTTTGCAGATTGCGAAAATCCGCTTTGTACTGTCAACATAAAGCTTATGCTCAGGGCAAATAAGTATTTATTTTTCAGGTTCATTTTATTTTTATTTTGAATTGTGTATTTATTTTTTGCCACAGATTAGAAAGATTAAATGGATTTTTCTTTTCTGTCTATTAATTTTTCTCGCAGATTTGGCAGATAAAGCAGATTTAATTCTTAATTCTTAATTCTTAATTCTTAATTCTTAATTCTTAATTCTTATATGTAATCTTGATTAATTTTTCTTTACTACAAAAAGTACTTTTTCTTTTATTTCTGATTGCGGAATTACGACTTGTTTTCCTCCGCTGATGTTTGCTTTTTTCGTCACACTTCCATTAGAAGCATTGATTGTATATACTTCAAAAGTTCCTTTTTGATTTGACAAATCGATGGAAACGTCCTGATTATTTTTTAGATAAAAAAGATAGGCATTGCCTTTATTTTCAAGTGTCCAAAGGTTGTCTGAAAAAGTAGTTCCTGTTGCAAACTTCATACCAGTCACGGCAGAATGGAAGGAAGAAAGTTCAATTTTTGGAACATTGGGCAAAGAACCTCCCGCCATTAAAACAGCCCAGCCAAATCTTGGTGCTCCCATAGTGGAATACAGCACTGCTTTTTCCGGATATTTTTCACGGTATTCGCGAACAGCTCTGTACACCTGATCATCAGTTTCTTTTCCGGTTTTCATTTTGCGGGCGTGTTGACGTGGTGCTAAATTTACGCCTCCTTCCGGACCATAAAGCGTTCCGTCTTCTCTGTAATACCAATATTTAATATCAATTACATCTACCGTTTTGGCTCTTGAAGCGTCATTCAAAATAGCATCCTGAACATCTTTCGTAGCACTCAAAGCAATTTTTGATTCATTCGGATGTGACTTTTCATAGTTCGCAATCACATCAATCCAGAATTGCATAAATGTTAAAGGACCTGTGTATTCGGCACTTGTCATTTGCAGAACGTTGGCGTTATCTTTGAAATTCTCTAAATTTTTCTGGATAAAGGCTTCGTGTAATTTACGGATGTCGGCATTTTTGACGTCATAAAATTGCTCTGCTAAGAAAATCCTTTTGTCACCTGCATAAGGCGGAGGTTCAGGCAATCCAGTCGTATTAATGTTATTCGCCGGACGCCACGGAGAACTTGCCCAGTGTGCGCCTGCTTCTAATATATTATGCTGAAAATAGGCTTCGTTGATTAGAATTTTATTCTTTTGAGCGCCTAATTCGGCGAAGGTTTTTAATCGGTTCCAGTACCAGGCATTGTATCTCGTTAAATCATATTTGCTTAAATGATCCCAGGCTGTTCCCTGACCGCTTCTGTCGAAAGGCTGTTCGTAAAACGGCGCCCAAACATCAGGATCCATTCGGCGAATGCGTTCGTGATCGGCCATTCGTTGTTCGTACCACAATCCGTAATTATGATCGATGGCGATTTTATTATTTTCAACTAAATAATTTACGGTTTCTTCTAAATTATCTGTGTAACCCACACCGTAATGCCCCGGAACAAATCGGGTAATATGCGGTCTGGATTTTGAAACTTCTGATTCGCGCAAACTTCCTCTCCACCACGGCACATCAACGGTTTCTCCGGTAAGGACACCTTTTGAAGTCACTAATAAACCATTCGTTACCGTAATTTTATCGGAATTAGAAACGATTTCACTATTGGATTTTACTTCCTCAATTCGTTTGGCTTTAGCATAATGAGTCGAAATTGGATTTCTTGTTTTTGCTTTAGCGATGAATTCTTTTAAGGTTTCATTTAATTTATAAGCTTCGGCTGTTAAAGCTTTAGCTTGCTCCAATGTAGGGCTTGAAGAAGGTTCCGTCCCCAAATCCATTATTTGAGCATCCATTGGCGATTTGCCCAAACGCTGTTCAAGCAAAGCATAAAACAAACTTCTCGGGCTGATGTGATTGTTCACGTCTTTCCAGTGTCCGTTTCCTGCCCATTGTGACCATACTCCAAAAGCCCAGTTCTGAGCTGTTGGCGGACTGTAATTTTCTATTTTAGATGCAGATGTTTCCCAGATTACACTATTGGCAACATTCCAGCCTAAACCTCTACCGTCTTGTTCTTTATTTTTGAAACTGATCGCATTTCCATCAATTAAAGAAACATCGAAAAGAATTCCTGTTGCCCAGCTTCCAACCGATCCGCTGAAACTAAAAGGCTGATGCGATTCGCATTGCAAAAACACATTTGGTCCTGCTGTAGCATAACCTCCGACTACAAAATCATTATATCCAAATTCAGAATAACAACGCTGAAATAGTGTTTGCTGTCCTTCGGTATAAAATGTATTTCTTCTGTGTGATGCGATTTCCGAAATTGGGTTTAAAGCCAGACAATCTTCAACAGTGATTCTTTTGGCGGTTTTCAAAATAGAAACGGCACCTCCTGCAAACTGTTCAAAATTGACTTGTTTAACCCAGACATCTTCCGCATTTTTTATAGAGATTCCGTGCCATCTGTGTTGTTCGTCTTTTGGATTCGTAGTATCATAATCTGATTTCAATATCAGGTTTTCAACGCCTGAATTATTGATTCGGCCAGACCATG
Organism: Flavobacterium flavigenum; assembly: GCF_027111255.2. Classification (NCBI taxonomy): domain Bacteria; kingdom Pseudomonadati; phylum Bacteroidota; class Flavobacteriia; order Flavobacteriales; family Flavobacteriaceae; genus Flavobacterium; species Flavobacterium flavigenum. The sequence goes on from NZ_CP114285.2 coordinate 2,428,077, forward strand.
TATAAGTTGCGATGGTTGATTTTGATAATTCTTCATCTAAAGCATTCGTCAAAGGTGCGTCAATTGTGATTTTATTTCCCTGAACATTTGTAATTTCCCTATCGGCACGAATGACGAAATCATCCGCTTTCCATCCGATCCAGCCACTTTCTCCTCCAAAATCATTCATTGATAAAAGGTCAATCCAGTTTTTGGTGATGGGCGTATTGATAGTAATATGATCTCCTTTTTTTAGGGAAGTTCCATTTTTTACTGCTAAAACCGTAGCTCCTAATGGTGTGAAATTATCGGCTAATTCAAATTTATCTTTTAAAATTTGATTGTTTATTCCGCTGATGTTGATGATGGCTTTTCGATTGATAGAAGTTCCTAACAGCATTGTTCCGTTGGTATCTGAACCGCTTCCTCTTAGTACAATTCCGCTATCCTTGATATTAATTTCGCCTGAAACTTTGAAAATTCCTTTGTCTAAAAGTACCGTTCCTTTAAAACCAGTTGCATCGGCTTTTAATTTCGCAACATAATCAATAGCAAATTGAATTGTTGCTGTGGCATCACCTTCAATATGAGGGACAAAAACTTTAATGGCAACATTTGGAATTGCTACTGAAGACCCTTTATATCCGGCAAACGAAAAATCCGGAATTTGGTTTCCTTTTGCGTCAGCAGTACGCTCAAGTTTTCCTTGTTTGGATTTTGTAATATCGGGAAATGTGTTTTGTGCCAGACTGATATTGGCACTAAAGAAAATAACAAAACAGGATAAAACGAGTAAATCCTGTTTTGTCATTATATTTTTGAGTTGATTCAAATTCACTTTAAAATATTATTTGAATGTGTTTATTTTTGATTAGACCTGACAGGTTTTTGAAACTTGTCAGGTCTAAATTTAAAACTTTATTGCAATAAAACTTTAGATAAAGTATCCTTATTATTTTCAGGTTTTGTCCAGTCTATTTTACTGTTTGGATCAATTCCGTTAAAATATTTCTCTAAGTTGGTATATCCGTCTCCGTTGCTATCTTTATTCGCATCGGAAGCGTCTTTTGGATTCAGACCGAATTTCTTTTCCCAGGCATCTGGAATTCCGTCATTATCCGAATCTTTATAGGCTTTTCCTTTGTATTCCGGATAACCGCCTACCTGATCAGGATGTGTGATAATTCCTTTTTTATAGGAGTCGGCAGGCAATCTTCTTTTGATGAATGCTGCACCAATTGTATTTTCCAGACCATCTTTTACCTCAATTTTTCCGGTGCGAACCTGTTTGATAACTCTTTCGTCGACTGCATCACGTTTAGGTAAATTTGCTCCTGCATTTTCCAATACAAAATCATAAGTCTGGTCCGCCTTCATAATAGAAATTGGCGGCATTGCAAAAGCCTTATTTTGTTTAATTTGTGCTAAAAAGTCTTTGGTTGTTTCAGGCGACAAATCTTCTAATTGCACTCCTCCGTTCCAGTTATCGGCTGTCACTTCAGGTGACCCAGCGATAAAATTACCGTCAACAAAAGCTTTTCCGAATCTTTTCGGACTGATATAACCTGATTCAGGTTTGATAATTCGGTAACGAATCGGCTGATCGGTTGGTGTGATTGGACCCGGTTTGAAATAATTATTGATAATGTTGTATTGCGAACGATAATCACCACCATCAAGGGTACGATTCCACCAATTGAAAACGACATTATTTACAAAGTTAAAACTTCCATACATTCCAACTGAGGCATTTCTCGAAATATTATCGGCCCATAAATTGCGGATAAACATGCTATTCAAACCGCCGATTGTGCTTCCGAAAGCATGGTTGTAAGTATCCAGACCTTCTGATGAAATGGTATTCTGAATGGTCACATTAACAGCCGGCAGTTTTTCTAATTTTGATTTTTCATTCACCTGAAACTGGTGACGGTATAACGAAATATTTTCGTCTAATCCCCAGCTCATGGAACAGTGATCGATAATTACGTTTCCGATTACGTTTCCTCCCAAAGCATCGTCACGACGGGTTACTTCGGTTTCTCCACGGCGAAAACGCATATAACGAATGATAATGTCGTGGGTGTCTAATAAAACAGATTCTCCTGCAACGCAGATTCCGTCACCCGGTGCGGTTTGTCCTGCGATTGTAATGTAAGGCGCACGAACGGTAATTGGTTTTTTAAGACGAATAATTCCGGAAACATTAAACACTACTGTACGTGCTCCAACGGCTTCGAGTGCTTCACGGAAAGTCCCTTTTCCACTGTCTTCTAAACTTGTGACAACAAATATTTTACCGCCTCTTCCGCCCGGTGTTTGAGCTCCGCCTCCCATTGCACCCGGAAAAGCAGGAATATCAGCATGAACTAAATCGGTTGGCAATGATGCCCATGGCACATAAGGTCTTCCTAATAATTCTTCGGCTTTGATGATGTGCTCATTGGCTTTCCAAATTTGATCCAAACGCTCACTTTCTTCCTTCATCATGGCATCGGTTTTTTCCTGAATCGGTTTTGGAATATCGGGATATTGCGCATAGGCAGATGAAAAGATCGAACAGAATGAAAATGCTATTATTCTCCTAAGAGTCGTTTTTTGAAAATTGTTTTGCATGATCGTGAGTATGAAGTTTGTAGTTAGAATAGTTTGACACTGCAATTCATATAAAGTTTAACTTGTAATTTCAAAAATTAAACATGTCAAAAAATAGCAGCTATTCCTTCTTTTGATTCTTTTCTTTTTCTGCAATACGTTTATTCCAGCCTTCTCGTTCTTTAGTTAAATCGTAACCTTCTTTAGACAGGTAATTATTGATTCTTCCTTTGTATTTACCAAACCATGCATGTTTTTCTTTGGATGAACCACCATCCATAGCGTGTTCTCTTGCTTCAACTAAAGCGTCATAAATATATTTTTTCTGAACTTCGGTCAAAGTAGGTATCATATCATTATAAGCCGTTACCGTAATTGGAAGAACACCATAAGTCATTCCGTCTTTTACTTCGGTGATTTTAGCTTCATTCAATTGTGTTCCTAATTTTTTTAAATAGGCTTTGTGCAGTTTAGAAATTGACTTGTCAGCACTTGTTTTTAACTTATCTGTTTTCTCGTTTTGCTTATCTTTAGCTAAAGTAGTGTCGTCTTTTACTTTTTTAATTTCGGCATCTCTTGTGTCCTGAATTTTGCTCAAATCACGGAACTGCTGCGCAATAATATTGGTTACAGCGGTTTCTTTTTCTTTGTTATTCAGGGCTAATTTCTCGACAATTTTAGCTGCTCTTTCATTGGTAACCTTGATGTACTCCGGGTCTGCATATTGCTGAGCACTTAACTTGCAAAAAGCAAAAAGCAAAAACAATACTCCTAATTTTTTAATTGATGTCATTTTTAAAATTTTTTAAGTTAGTCTGTTTTATGATCTAAAATCGACTAATTATTGATTTAATAAAATCTGCACAATCTGCTAAATCTACGTGCCGATATTTTTTCACGCAGATTCTGCAGATGTAGCAAATTCTTTTTTTTATTTTAGGTCTAACAAAGGTCTTACCAAAGTTTCTTTGTTGTTCGCTAAATCGGTCCAGTCTACTTTGATAGCCGGGTTTACACCGTTGATGTAATCTTCGATATTAGTATATCCATCTCCGTTTAAATCTCCTTTTGCATCAGATGGATCTTTTGGATTCAGACCGTATTTTTTCTCCCATGCATCCGGCATACCGTCTTTGTCTGTATCAACATAAGGTTTTCCTTTGTATTCAGGATATCCGCCTACTTGTGAAATATCTGTAATGATTCCTTGTTTATACGAATCCTTCGGTAAACGACGGTGTTCAAATTGGTAGAAGTCTTTTTTCTCTAATCCTTTTGCGTATTCCGGAACTCCGGTTTTAACGGTTCTTACAATTCTTTCATCCACTTTATCCCTGATTGGCAAAGTTGCACCCACATTTTTCAGAACAAATTCATAAGCTTCATCTGCTTTCATGAAAGGACGGAACCATGGCATTGGAAATGGTTTGTCGCTTTTCATTTTATCGAAATAAGTTTTAGCCTCATCATAGCCCATTAATTCCCCTTTTTTATTTTCGATCTGAATACCGCCGTCCCAGTTGTCTTTGGTTACCTTTTCGTTTCCATTCACTATGTTTCCAGTTACATACGCTCTTCCAAAAACCATATAAGGCAGTTTGCTTCTTCCTGATTCCGGTTTTAAAATTCTGTAGCTGATTGGCTCTGCTAAATTGGTAACAGGACCCGGTTTGTAAAAGTTATTGATGATGTTGTAGTTTGCTGTATAATCACCTCCATCTGTTGATCTGTTATACCAGTTGAAAACAACATTGTTTACAAAATTGAAAATTCCGTTCCAGCCGATAGAAGGGTTTCTACCTGCATTGTTAGCCCACATGTTTCTCATAAATGAGCAGTTTTCTCCACCTAAAGTACTTCCGAAAGCGTGGTTGTACGTATCCAATGCTTCTCCGAACAAACTGTTTTGAATAGTAATGTTTACCGTTCCTACTTTAACTTCCGGATAACCAGCGCCAGGATTATACATGTGTCTGTACATAGACATATTTTCATCTAATCCCCAGGTTGCAGAAACGTGGTCGATCATAATATTACCGACAGGATTTCCTCCGATAGCATCATCACGCCGGCCTACAAAAGTTTCTCCCCTGCGGAAGCGCATATGCCTAATAATGACATCATGTGTGTCAATCCAAACCGATTCACCGGCAACACAGATCCCATCACCCGGAGCCGTTTGGCCTGCAATGGTAATATAAGGTGCACGAATAATTAACGGACTTTTAATTCTGATAATTCCTGATACGTTGAATACTACGATTCTGGCACCGCCCTGTTCGCAGGCTTCACGTAAAGTTCCTGGTCCGCGGTCTTCTAAGCTCGTTACTACATATACATTTCCGCCACGACCTCCAAAAGTGTACATACCTCCTCCTTCAGCTCCTGGAAAAGCAGGTATAGACGCCTGTGGTAAATCTGTTGGCCTTGATGCCCATGGAATAAAAGGCTTGCCGTGTTTCGCTTCTTCTTCAATTACAACTAATGCTTTTTCCCATGCTTCGTCTGAAAGTCTATTCGCCTCCGCGATAATGGCGTCTTGCTGTGCTTTAATTTCAGGGCTGATTTTTGGGTATTGGGCAAAACAATTAATGCTTCCCAAAAGCAAAAGAGGCAATACAAATAGTGCTGAATTTTTCATGTTAATTTTAATTTGGTAATTCGATTTAAACAAATCACCTGTATCTTTTTGACGGAATACAGGTGAAAGTCTAAATTTAATGTTAAGGTTTTATTAAGGTTTTAATAAAAATGCCTGAAAAAATCAGGCATTTTTTAGTTATAAGTTATTCTTGGTAATTGAAAGTTCCACTTGCATTTGCGGCATCATTCCAACCAACAGTTTGTTTCAACCATGGGTTTTGAGTTAAAACTGTTAAGCTTAAACCTTTCACATAATAATTTGGTCTCCAAAGTATGTTAAGAGGTGTTGTGTTATTATTATTATCCATAGGGGTAACTAAATTTGTTAATACAAAATTAGCATTATAAAAATTAGCTAAAGCTGTTATCTGCGCATTAAAGTTAGCATCATCTGGATCAACAGTAATACTTGCTCTTGTAGCAGCTAAAGGGTCAGTCGAAGTTGCAGTATTTTTATATTGTAAAAAGTGCCCAATTCTTTGTGTACCATTAATAGGTGCTATTCCTAGTTTTTGGTTAGTGTTGTCTACTATACCATCGACATTATCATCGCTATAAAGCATCCATCGTTGAACATCCCAAAAACGTTTTCCTTCGTAAGCTAATTCTACTCTTCTTTCATACAAAACAGCACTTATAGCAGCATATTTATCTGCTAATGTACCAATACCATAATTATTAGCTGCAGGTATTCCTACACGATTTCTAATCTTTCCTAAATATGCCGTTGCATTAGCAATATCCCCTTTTGCAGCATAACATTCAGCTATATTTAATAATAATTCGGCATAACGATATTCAAAAATATCGGTACCTGAATATTGGAAACTTGTAGCATTAGAAGCTGCTGGATTTGACATCTTACGAACATAAGCTGGACTAGACATCTGATTACCATCACTAAAGTACTCTTTATTTGAAGCATCTAGCCAACGATATCCCCATACTGTATTAGAAGCTGACTCCTTGTAAGGCCATTTAGCTCCTGAAAAAGCAAAAGTTCTATAAAATCTCGGATCACGATCTTTAAAGAAAAGAAATGGATCATAATTAACACCTGCAACTGGCTTAGATCCGTCCTTCATAGGAAACAAATCAATCATATCTTTAGGAACAGAAATTCCTCCTGTTGCAGTTGATTGACTTTTTAAACGAATAGACTTTTCCCATGAGTTATTTATAGCAACTGTAGTATTCGTAGCCAGTAACTGAACTGTAATTGCTTCTTTACAAAATGCATTATCAATCAAAAACATAGCTGCCCAATCTTTTGCAGAACTTCCGTACAATCCATAACCATCTGTTGTTAATTGAGTTTCTGCTGCTAAACCAGCTTTTAAAGCTGCATCCCAACGATCAGTTGAACTATCCCAATTTTTATTAAACAAAGGACTTGCATACGTTAATAAAACACGGGACTTCTGGGCTAAAGCAGCTCCTCTAGTTACACGTCCATAGTCTGTAGTCCATCTATCTGGTAATAAACTAGCTGCTAAATCAAAATCAGCTACAATTTGTGCTACTACCTCAGATACTGAGGCTCTTGGTAATTTTATGCTTTCATCTGTAGAACTTGCATCCTGAACATTAAGCACAATCGGAACCCCACCGTATGTTCGCATTAAATCAAAATATTGTAAGGCTCTCAAATAATACATTTGCCCTTTTGCCTGATCACGAAAAGTCTTATTTAAACTAGCACCTTTAACATCTATATCTCTCAAAAAACCATTAATATCTCTTATTCGGCTATAAGAGTTATTTACTGTACTCGATGTTAAAGTTGTTCCATAATAAGTTGATCCATCTGATGCATTCACAAATATTTTATTTGGATTAACCAAATCTGTAATACCACCTATTTCTTCTGTTAATTTTGATTGATCTGTAGTGTATAAACCAACTGTATTTGCTAATGGGGATGTATAAGCTGAAAAGAAATCATAATACACATTATTAATATACCAAGTTGCACGCTCTTGACTTTCATAAAATGAGTCATCAATTTGCCCGTAATTTTTCTTTTCTTGTAAGAAATCATCACTACACGAAGCACTTATCATAAGTAATAGTGCTAAAGTTATATATAAATTAATCTTTGTTCTCATTGTTTCTCTTAATTTAGAATGTAATATTTAAGTTAAATGCCCATGTTCTAAGAGTCGGATACGCCTCGTAAGAAGTATCATACATATTTCGGTAATGATCTGGATAAGGATTATATAAATCCCAAAGATTATTTCCTGTAACTCCAAAACTAGCACTAGAAATTTTAAGACCTGATATAATTTCTTTAGGAAGCTGGAAACCTAAAGTTAAGTTTCTAACCACACAACGAAAAGTATTCAATTGCCAGAAATCTGATGCAGAACCAAGCATTGATGAATCATAATAAGCTAAATTTGGATATTTACCTCCTAAATTATCATCTCCATACATGTCTGTCCAATAACTCTCATGTGCCCACATATTATGAGCTGAACTAACTCCTTGTTTTACAACATCAATGGCTCTGTAACCTCCCCATGAAGTAGCAATCTGAGTTTTCATAAAGAAATTTTTGTAATTCATTCCTAAATTTGTTGTAAACCCATAAGTTTTATTTTTATTTACCAATTTCGTAAAATCTTCACCAGTCATAATTCTTCCATCTGGTCCTTTTTGAACCCCGGTAGTACTATCAAAAACGCCTCCTAAATCCTGATAAGCTAACATACCTCTTCTCATCAAAGTAACGTTAGTAATACCGTTATAATTTGGTGTACCTCCAGCAGCTGTAGCTCTTTCAGTTAAGTAACCCCAATATTTTTGAATATCTTCATCAGTACGCAAAATCCCATCACCAGTCGAAGTCTGTTTCCATGTTTTGAATCCCCACTGTGGATAAATTAAAGAAGTATCTTCTCTTCTTGCGTTTGCAGATGGTAAAGTATAAGGAACGTCATAATAATCGCCTTGTTTAGCACTTGAGAAACCTAAGTTTATTCCTATATTATATTTGAAATTTTCTTTTATTTTGTCATTCCAGTTAATAGCGAACTCAGCTCCCCAATCTTCGATAGTTGCCAAATTCTCCTCAGCAAAACCACCTCCTACAGAAATTGGCACCCCAACTGTACTTGCTGCTTGAGTTAACATCTCTTTTGATTTATCATAGTATAAATCTGTCGTAATTTGTAATCTATTTCTCAAAACAGCTAAATCAATTCCGAGGTTATTTTTTATTGTACCATCCCAACCTACATTTCTATTTGGGGATACTCTTGTATTGATTCCACTTCCTAAATTAGTAGCAGCACCTGCACTACCAAAAACAAAACCTTTATCAGCAATAATATCGTAATATGTTGCCCAACGCCAAGGCAAAATATTGTCTTTTCCAGTTTTACCAATAGAGTAACGTAATTTAAAATTATTTACACCTGGTAAGGCATTTTGAAACCAATCTTCTTTTGACATCACCCAACCAAACTGTACTGATGGGAAAAACCCATAATAATTTTCAGGTGCAAATTTTGTTGAAGCATCAGTGCGGAAAACAAATTGAAATAAATACCTTGATTTATAATTATAATTCAGACGTCCCAAATAAGACAATGTCCCCGATTCTCCTCTAAGAGCAGTAGAGTTTGAAGGTGATAAAGTACCTGCTGTTAAATAAGTCCCCAAATAATCTGCAGTTGTTCCTTCATAAGCCAAACGAGTACTAAAATATTCGGCCTCTGTTTTTTCAACAGCAACCATAGCACTAATATCATGATTATCGAAAGTTCTATCATAATTTATAAAAAAGTTAGTTTGAGTACTTTTATTAAACGAAGTATCATAATAAACTCTTGAGTTACGAACGTTAGTATCTATAGAATAATCTGAATCAGTTGCTCCACTAGCTAAGTGATTATCCTGAGTTTCGTAATTTTTAATTCTTGCCATAATGTATGGCAATTGAATTTGCTCTGTTTTATCTGTACTTTCATTTCTTGCAAAAGTTCCTTTAACAGATAAACCTTTGATAAATGGCACCTTATAATTTAAAGACATATTTACATTATATCCAAAATCATCATTTACAGATTTCGAACCGTTATCTAACGTCGCAAAATAATTCCACCCTGCAATCGTCGTATTAGCATTTGCACTTCCTAAGTTTCTATCTGTTCTAGGAAAAGGTGACATCCAATATTCTTGACCATTAACAGTAGTCTGCCATGGAATATATCTTGGCATATGCAATAAATAGCCATAATCTTGTTGTTCTCCTCCTCCATTTGCTTTTGATCCGTAACTACTATCATTGATATTAGCAGAAGCTTTAGAAAATGATTTCTGAACATGACCTGTATTTGCAGAAACAGACGCAGAAAAATCTAAACTTTTAGATATTTTTGCAGTCATTCCTGTTCTAAAATTCCACTTATTGTATTCTTGCTCTCCAAGATTAGCTCCCTGAGTAAAATAGTTAGCTCCGGCAAAATAAGTTGCTTTTTCATTCCCACCACTTATAGAAAGAGCATGTTTTTGTTGAGTTGCGGGTTTCCAAGCTTTATCTAACCAGTTATAATTCAAACTTTTCATTTGTTCTAACTCATCTGCTGAAAAGAGACTTGCATTATTTGTTCCTGTCCTGTTATCAGCTATCATAAATCGGTTAGCCCAAAGTCCATATTGATAAGCATCCATTGTTTTACTATGACTAATAGCATCATTCACTGCAAATTGGTTTTGGTAAGAGAATTTAGTAGCTCCAGCTTTTCCTCTTTTTGTTTTAACCACTATTGCTCCTTGAGAAGCTCTAGAACCATAAATAGCTGCAGAACCATCTTTTAACACCGTTAAGCTTTCAATTTCAGACGGATCTAATCGATTAAAAATCTCAGCTGTAGACCTCCCTGTAGTAGGATCAATCTGAACCATGTCATCAATTATAATCAAAGGCAGATCAGTACCTCCGTCTTTTGATAGTGAAAATGTTTGACGAATCTGAATCGATGCTGCATCTCCTGGACGTTGAGAACCTCCTGTTATATTGACTCCTGGCAACTGCCCTCTCAAAGCCTCAGATAGATTAGATACTGGTAAATCCTGAATTTTTTCCATATCAACAGTAGCAATGGCTCCGGTAATATTATTCTTTTTCTGTGTACCGTATGCTACAACAACGATGTCATCTAATACATTAGAATCTTCCTGCATTTTAGCATCCAGATTTGTACGACCGTTTAATGGAATTTCCATTTTCTTCATTCCAATAAAAGAAAAAACTAATGTTGCACCAGGCTTTACATTAATTTCATACCTACCACTAAAATCTGTACTTACAGAGTTTTTGGTAGATTTTTCAGTAACGTTTACCCCTGGTATTAGTAGTCCTGTAGGGTCAGTAACAGTACCAGTGATCTTAATTTGACTGCTTCCATTTTGGGCATAAGTGATAATGCTCATCAATGCAAACAAAATAAAACTACATCTTTTGATAAGTGTTTGTTTCATAAATTTTTGATTTAGTTAGATTAATAGTTAGGTTAGTTTTTAGTTTTAATAATGGATTTTAACTTTAATTGACCCTACAATCTTATCGACTATTAAATAACTGTAGAAATTTTAAACGTTAAAAACACATTTATTAACTGATTCCAAAAATATAAGGATTGAAAACCAGAACTGTCCTGTAGTATCCTGCCCTGAAATAATCATCAAGAAAAACAGAATAAAAAAGCTATATTATCAAAAAAATGTTAGTCAAAATATACTTACACTAAAAAAAGACTTAAATTTTAAATATAATAATACACCAACAACAATAAATAAGAAAAAACACCAAAAAATAAGGAGATTTGCTAAATTTCTTTGAAAAAAGAATAAATGGGATGAATTTATTTCCAAAAATTGAATGTATGAAATCGATTTCTTTTAAATAAAAATCTTACATAAAACAAATAAACAGTAGAATGGAAAAACCTAAAAAAAATTGAAAAAAAAATTGAAAATTATAATTAAAGAGGTAAATTCTTATTAATACATAAAAGTGTTTGTTATTTTTATTGATGTGAAAAGTAAACTTTTTATAAAAAAATTATCTTTACTAGAAAATTATTTGCTAAATTTAAGATCAGCGTGAGTTTTTATTTTAGCCCAACGCAACAAACTGATAATGAGAGTTCGTATTTTAATATATAAGCATTTGTATAATAAAAGAAATTTTTATCCTAGACTTTATAGTGTCTTTTAGTCAAATTAAAAGTCTCAAAATCAAATAATTATAGTCTGTCTTATAATTCAGGACTCCATCCATTTAACACATTTTTCAAAGCATATTTTTTAATATCTGATTTTTTCAACTGATGCGACCATATTGCTCTTTTAGAAAGATCTTTAGCACCTCCACCTTTGCTTCCTAATTCAGCGTAATAAACCGTTTTTTCCTTGTCTGGAAAATTTTTATCCCCTTTCCAGGGATTCCAGCCTTCAGGAACTATATGCGAACCTAATTCTGAATTGATAAATACCGTTTTTGCAAATGGTCTCCACGGACGCCCCAGAAAAACCTTATCAACCGTACTGTCTTTCGCAGTAAGTTTACAATCCACAAATACAAATCCGTATTTATCTTCCTTGGTTGTGGAAGCTGCAGTAACATACGAATTGCTTAAACTTTCGATAGTGCAATTATAAAAATATGCAGTTGCAGCACCAAAAATAAAATCTGTTGTACCATTGATATAACAGTTTTCTAAATAATTACGGGTTCCGCCTTTTGCTAAATACAAAGTATCCTGATTTCCTAAAATGGAGCAGTTTTTTACAGAAACCCTGTCACCTTCAGTGTGCAGCGCTACTGCCTGACCTACTTTTCCAGCTGTATTTTCTATAGTGAGATTTTCTACTGAACAGTCATTTCCCTGAACTAATAAAGTATAAGAAGTATAAGTACTAAATTTTGGATCTCCCGTAACGTCAATTCCTCTGAAAGGTTTACCGGAATAATCATTATATGAAATAACGGTTTTTTCTCTGTCGGTTCCTTTTAGCGTTATATTTCTTTTAAAAGCCGGAATGACTACTTTCTCATTATAAATTCCGGACTTAATCGTAATAAAAACCCGCTTCTCGGCATGGTCTCTTACTTTGTTAATAGCTTCCTGAATAGTTTTAAAATCACCGGAACCATCCTGCGCAACAGTCAATTCAAATCGGTTATCGGTTGTTTGTGCTGATGATGTTAAAGCTATTAATGCTAAAAATAAGGTAACGATATATTTCATAATTGATGGATTTTTAAATTACATAAGTCATATAAGATCCTAAGTTTAGAAATTATTTTTCTCTTGCTTAAAAACCTTATATGACTTACATGGTAAATTCAAATTATTTTAATGTGAAAGCCAGACAGACATTTCGCCCTTACCATGATTTCCCCACGCAAAATACGGAATTAATTTCACAGTAAACTCTTTGCTATCTTTTGCCGAAAGCGGTTTATAAAGCTTTTTATCCCATGAAGTGTCATTATTGATGGATGAACTGGCCGTTATACTTAACAATTGTCTGTCCTGAATTTTGATAAAATCTGTCATAAATTTAGAATTGACATCTAAAACTACTTCGTTTATACTTGTATTCGCAGGAAGCTGATTAGATTCCAGACAATAAACAATTGGGCCTCTTTTTACAGCCACCTGATTTTTCACTTCTTCTACTAATGGATTCGCCTGCATCAATTCAACCGGCATTGGGATATTCAATTCGATAATATCACCCTTTTTCCATTTTTGTGCTAATTTTTGGTAGGACCCTGAAGTTATAGCTTCGTTGCTATTTTTGCCATTGATTGAAATTGTTGTTCCCTGGCTCCATCCCGGAATTCTCAATAAAAAAGCATAAATATCTTTCGGCGCTTTTACGATTTTCAAAGTAACTTTTCCATCCCACGGATAATTTGTCTGCTGTTCAATTTCGATTTTTTCTCCTGCAAGTGTGGTTGAATTCAGATTATTACTTCCGTATAAATTTACATACAAACCTTCTTTCGAAAAGTTGTATGCATAATTGCTCACCTCAGCAATGGTTCTAGTTACGTTTGGCGCACAGCAGTTTGATAAAGCGATATAACCTTCCCTTTCCTTGCTCCATCTTTGCTTAAAAGGCAAATCTTTGGAAACATTTAGCGGATTGTTATAAAAGAATTTTTTTCCTTCCAAATCAATTCCGGAAAGAACACTATTGTACAATGCTAACTCTACAATATCTGCATATTTAGCATCGCCTGTAATCTGCAGCATTCTCCAGTTCCATAATACATTTCCAATATTAGCACAGGTTTCTGTGTGAGCGGTAGCATTTGGCAATTGAAAAGGTCTTCCGTATGCCTGATGAATTTTTTGGACATCAGTGGGATTATAAGAAGTACCATCTGGAGAAACCCCGTCATATAAAGAACCGCAGGCTCCTGTGATGTACATTTTTCTATATGTTACATCATCCCAAATTGATTCTAAATTATCCAGTAATTTTTTCTCTCCTGTTTCAGCGTACAAATCAGCTACACCTGCGTACAGATAATTCGCTCTAACGGCGTGTCCCATAGCGGTTGTCTGCTGTCTAAACGGAATCCTGTCCTGATTGTCATCGGTTCCATCTTCGGTAGTTCCTCTGATATCGATTAGATTATTCGCCAATTCCAGATATTTTGGATTTTTAGTCGTGCGATACATTTCGACAATTCCCATATAATGCGAAGGGCAAATGGCATTTCGTGCTAATTCAGGTGATGCTTTTTTATAGAAATCATATAAGAAATCGGCAACGCGTTTTGCAATGTTTAAAAAATTGGTTTTTCCGGTGGCACGGTAATGAATGCAGGCAGCTGTCATTAAATGCCCCATATTGTATTTTTCGAAACCGAGTTGTTTTTTCACTTCTTCCGGACCCAATGTTCCCCAGCGTTCATCGATCAAAACCGGAGTATGCAGGTAGCCGTCTTTTCGCTGTGCTTTCGCAAAAAGAACAATCGCTTTATCCATTTCGACATCGAGTTTTTTATCTTTTGTAACGGCATAAGTCGCTGCCATTCCTTCAAAAATTTTATAAAAATCACCATCATGAAAAGAAGGTCCTTTAAAAGTTCCTTTGCTTTCCCCGGCTGCAATTTCAAAATTTTTGTACGCATGCGAAACCTCATCGTTGTGATACAAGTCCCACATGTACGGAAGCGTATTTTTGGTTTCTACATCAAATTGTTCTTTCCAAAAACCGTTGGTCCATTTTACATCCTGTAAACCTACACTCTGTAATTTCGAGTAAGGACTTTCTGAATTGGCAACCAGACCTTTGTTTTGGGCAATCATACAAGTGCTTACAAACAAAAGTCCCAGAGAAACATTTAATAAATTTTTCATTTCATTATTCTTTTGAACCATATAAGTAATTGAAGATCATTTAAGCAAAACTTATATTTTCTTATATTACTTATATGGTTTTATTTTTATTTTACTTCACCAGGAAATTAATTGTTCTGCTCATTGTATCACCATCAGCATCTTTAACTGTTAATACAAAAGATGCGAATCCTGATTCAATAGGCGTAAACTGAACTTCTTTTCCTTTTAAGATTACTCGTCCATTAGTAAGATCCGAAAAAGTAAATACCGGACTTGCTTCGTATCCTTTAAAATAATCCGCAGCATTTAAAACGGTTTGCTCTCCAGATTTCACAAAGAAATGTGGCTGTGCCATCCAGTCTAAATAATTATCTAATTGTGTAAATCCGTCTTCGTCTAAATCCGCATTAGCATCTGAAAAATCTCCCGCTTTGGAATTTTCATTTAAACCAAATGCTTTTTCCCACCAGTCTGGCAAGCCATCATGATCAGTGTCCCAGTCTGCAGGACGGGTTTCTGATGAAAAGTTTGGCCATCCTCCTGCATCTTCTTCATTATCAATCATTCCGCCAAGACCGCTTTTACTTCCTTTATACGTAAAAGTTCCTTTTAAAGTCTCCTCTACAATGCGGTTATCATGCTTATCAAAAAATGGCTGATTCGCACCAACATCCGAAAGTACATTTTTATAAGCTCCTTTGGCTGACTGGGTATTTACATAAGACTCGAAGAAAGGTTTATCTACAAATGTCTCATAGTCTACTTTGTCGTTATTGGTAATAGTTCTTTTTCTGCCTTTTTCCTGAGATTTCTCATCAAAATAACCTGGCATTACATTTCCGTCAAAGAAATAACGCTGCATTCCTTTTCCAACCCCTTCATGCTGTGCATTAAGTGCAACGAAAATTCCTGTTGAAGTGCCCGGTTTATAGAAATTATTCACAAAATTAACTTCATTTGCTCCGCCGTCAGTAGTTCTTTTTCCCCAGTTGTAAACGACATTATTTCTAATGTCAAGTCTTCCTGTATAAAATCCGTCACCACTTAAACCTCCTCCAATACTCCAGTTTCTTCCGTAATTATGTGCCAGTAAATTATGGTGAAAACTTCCGATATCACCACCAATCGTTGCTGCATAACCGTGCATTTTTCCGGCCTCGTATTTATCGTGTCCGGCTACATTCAAAGCTTCTGAAATTAAAGTTCTCTGCAATGTGATATGATGCGCACCACGCGAACTAAACGATTCATCAATTGTCCAGCTGATTGAACAGTGGTCGATAATACTATAATCTGCCCCTGTTAAACCCATACCGTCAAAAGTAGTTCCGCCTCCGATTCTTACTTTTAAAAATCGAATTACGCCATCATTTCCCGTTAAACCAATTGGTGCACGGCTAATCGTAATTCCCTCGCCGGGAGCTGTCTGTCCTGCAATAGTAATGTAAGGCTGATTGACCACTAATCTTGATTTCAACTGAATATTACCTGAAACGTTAAACACAATAGTTCTCGGTCCGATTTGCTGATTAATGGCGTCACGTAAACTTCCAGGTCCATCGTCGTTTAGATTGGTTACTTCAACTACTTTTCCGCCACGCCCTCCAACGGCAAAACGCCCGTAACCTTCTGCTCCAGGAAAAGCCAATTGAGCCGGTTTGAATGACCATACATTTCCTAAAGTCACATTTCCTTTGGCGTCTACTTCGTCAACTCTCCAATAATACGTTGAACCGCTGTATAAATCAGAAACTGAAAATGTTCTGTCAGTTAATTTACCTTTGAATTCCTTTGAAGATTCAGTAGCATTGGCAACAGCATTTTTATCTTCGCCAAAAAACAATTTATGTGTAACTGCATTTTTTGAAGCATCCCATTCCAATAAAACCTTTTTATCCGCTGTAACGACATGTTCATTTGCATTTTCCGGTTTTGGAGAACGCGCCTGATTCATTAAATTTGGCGTATCAATTTCAAAACCATTGATTACTATTTGTTTTACAATATCCGGATTTGTGGTCGGATCAATTTCAAAACGAATAACAACCTCTTTCCCTTTTACAGCATTGAAAGTGACATAAGCCATTGTAGCATCAATTTTTGCATTAGCTCTCTGACTAGCATTTACCGTTTCCTGAAGTTTTCCGTTTACCAAGATTTTTATCGGTGAGAAAGTTTTTCCGGTAATGACATCAAAAGCATTGTGAAAAGTTAAAAGCGTGTGTTTTCCCGGCTTTAACCCGCTAATTTTCATTTCCAGATTTTCAGCTGTAACCAGTCCGTCAGCACCTAATCTATTGTAAAACGGTGCATTCATACCTACTTTATACCATTTCGAACTGAAGTTGCCTTTCAGTTTAAATGTCACACCGTTAAAAACTTTTTGGTCTTCTTTCATATCATTTACCACCCACGAATCATAGCCCGGAGCATGAACTTCTTCAAGTCTTCTCTGAAAAAAGTCAAAATCAACTTTTACAATTTGTTTTTCAGTTGTTTTTCCAACCGATTGTGCCTGTACATTTGCTGATAAAAGCGTTGCCAAAACAGCAGCACTTATTAATTTTTTAATCATTTTAATTGGTAATAGTTAGTGTAATTTTTTCTTTTCTTCTGTTGAAATCCCTAACAGATTAATAATGTCTTTTTTTCTTTCTTCTGGAATCACCCTAAAAACTTTTAATTCTCCATTAATAAGTTCGACTTCGACAGTTGTATTTTGTTTTGCATGTAATTTAAAATGTACATTCCATTCTTTTGGCCAGGCCGGAAAAAGGTAAATTTTGCCATCGGCTTCCTGCAAAAGCATTTCCTGCATCCCGATCATACCTGCTCCGCCCCAGTTGTGGTCCGGAACCCAGTCAAAACCTGGTCCCCAGAATGTCGGGAAACGTCTTTCTGAATTGGTCATTTTTAGCAGATTATATTTCATTGCTTCTTCAGTCAATCCCAAACGGGCAGAAAAAATATTATCCTGTTTCCAACCAATGTGACTTCTGAATTTTATCGCATCAGGATCATATTTCCATGTATTCAAAGCCGTTTCCAAATCAGGTTTTCCAACGCCGTAAATTCCCCACGGATAAACGGGATATAATTGCGGTACTTCAGTATTGTTAACCCGCTCCCAGGTTTTAGCAGGAAGCAAAACTTTATGATTCTCAATCTGCCCAAAATTTAAAGGTGGAATTCTATTTTGAAATGCTTTTAAATATTCAACGTCTTCTTTTGACAATTCATTCGCCGAAAGGTTTAAAAGATTTTCTGTAATTACGGTCAGAGCCGAAATCGTGCTATTTGCATTGTTAGCCATTTTATACGTTTCAGCACCTGAACCTGGATAAAGAATTAACTTCCCGTTTCCATCTAATGCTTTTCTTCCTCTTTGTTTGGCTAAATACTGATAATGTTCATCAAAAAACCGAAGACAGCTAATGATAAATGGATTGTATTTCTGAATATCTTCGCCTGCATATTCTTTCTGTTTTAACATCATCTGGCAGAATTCAAAAACCGTGTCCCATTCGTATTCGAGCCAGGCGTTGTATTCCATTCCCGGATCGTAATCTGCAGGGCGTTTCCATTCGTATTCTGCAGGATTGGGCAAACCAAAATTTTCTAATTGTTCTGTAAAAGATGCTCCGTTGTGGTTCCAATAGACTTTGCTTCTTAATTCGGCATTTTTCTGAAGGCTTAAATAATAATCCAGCTGGGATTTCATCATATCAAAATCACCGCTTTTTACCATCGGATGATAAACCAATCGCTGGTTTTGAGCTGTCATTGTTCCTCCTCCCCAGTTTCTAAAATCAGGAGTAAAACTAAGGTCTTTGTTGGTATAAACGGGATCAACTGTAAAAAGTCCGCCGTTGAATTTGGTTGGATATTTCCCGTATGCATTACATCCGAGCATGTATCGGAACAACTGATAATTCTGCCCAATCTGATATACCGAATCTTTAGTAGTCGATTGATTTTTTTGCGTATAAATAAAACTCCGGTTCCAGAAATTATTCCACCATATTATAGTGTTTTTTTCTGCTTGTTTTGAAGTCTTTTTATTTTCAGCGATCAAAGTTTTCAATCCGTTATTCCAAGTTGAAAAATCAGATTGACTGGTGTTTAAATAAATTTCTAAAGATTGTTTTTTGGAAGGTTTTATGCTCGAAAGATTAAATCCTTTGAAATCGGTATCCTGATATTTCCCAAGATAGGTGCCATCAGGTTTCAGGTTTTCGCCAGTCATCATTCCTCCAAAAGTCAGATTGGCAATAGGATTCAGCATCTGGTCTTTTACTGATCCCATTTTCTGTTGTTTCACCGCTACATCAAAAACGGTTTGCTCACGATTTCTGTGGTAAAATTTCACTCCATTATTTTCAAAAGCAATAGAATCTTTAAAAATCACAACATCGCCCTGAGGCGCCCATTTATAGGAATTGGCATTGTTTTCTTTTCCTTTTGAAATACGATTCTGATGACGCCAGCTTTCATAAGAAGCCGTCATTTTCAACGGCGTTTTACTTTCTAAATCCAAATGAATCATCGGATTAAAAACATCAACCCAAAGTTTGATTTTCGTATCATTTTGCCCCACTAAAATATAACCGTCTTTGAGTTTTAATTCCTGATGAAAACCTTCATTATCCTTAAACGGATTTGGGGTTAAACTTACTTTTACACGACCCAGTTTCAATAAAGTATTATGTTCGTCAAAAGTCCCGCTTCGAGAGAAATAAAAATACAAATCGCCTTTCTCTACCCAGACATTCATCCCTATATCACCGCCGCCCAATGGCATTGATTCTGAGGAATTCTGGCTCTGAGTTGTCCAAACCTGATTGTAAGTATCGAGCACAGGAATTTGCGCTTTGATACAAAGCGTAGTGAATAGAGAAAATAGAAGTATTAAATTTTTCATTTTTTTATGCTGTCCTGCAAGGTTTTCAAAACCTTGTAGGTATAATTTTTAAGTTTCAATTTCAACTAAACACCTACAAGGTTTTGAAAACCTTGCAGGAACGGTTAGAATCTACCATTCATCCGTCCTAAACGAAGAAACCGGCAAACCGCCGCCACTAAACAATTCTGCTTTAGCGAAATCTTTCCACAAGTAACGAATAGCTACAGGCTTCGCTACTTTATCCGAAGTCAGCACCACCGATTTTCTTCTCACCACTGTTTTGGCCGGATAAAAAACCTTGTCCTCTCCAGCCAATTCAAAACCTAAAACTTCCTTATCATAAGCCGTTATTCCATTTTCCACATTATCAAAAGAAACCGTTACAGCTCCATCTTTTATTTCCATCGATTTGTATTTTGGGCTTTCAAATTCAAAGCCTTCTATTCCATAGGTTCTTGCCAAAGCCTGAAAAGCCAGTCGGTTTCCTCCTTTTTCCTTGTCCATTGGGTGAATGTTATTTTCTTCGCCAACGTCCATCAAAACTGCCATTCCTGAATTTGGAATTGCTGCCGAAGCCTTCAATTGCGCTTCTCTCAAATAAGCCGAATTGTATTTTTCCAGATAATCTTTTGGATGAAAAGATGCATAATTAAACGGTGCAATCTGAGCGTAGTAAAACGGAAAATCGCCTAGTTTCCAAAGTGCTCTCCAGCTTGAAACCATCTTTTTCATCAAAGCAGTATATTCAGAAGCTCTTTCGTAATTCGATTCTCCTTGGTACCAGATACAACCTTTGATTCCGTAACCAATAACCGGCGAAAGCATTCCGTTAAACAGAGTCGTAGGAACTCGGTTTGGGTCTTTTGCCAATTCTTCTTTTGTAGTCGGAATTTTAGCGCTCGCAAAATCTTTCAGCATTTCCTGATTCATCCACGCTTCCATACTTGATCCTCCGTACGAAACGTGAATTAATCCTACGGGCACATTTAAAACTTCCTGTAAAAGTGATCCGAAATACCAGGCCGTTGCACTAAAATTCGAAGTCGATTTTGGCGAAGCCACTTCCCATTTTCCTTCAAAATCATCTTTTGGTTCTAAAACTGTCGCACGCGGAATCGTAATTAACCGAATATTTTTATTGGTTGATCTAACGATTATTTCGTTTCCGTTTTTAACGGGCTGTCCCTGAAATCCTTTCAAAGGCATTTCCATATTCGATTGTCCGGAACACAGCCAAACTTCGCCGATCAAAATATTTTGGATTGTAATTTTTTCTTTTCCTTCAGTAACTTCAATTGTAAACGGACCGCCTGCAGTTGGCGTTTGCAATGCTGTTTTCCATTTACCGGAAGCATCGGCTTTAGTTTTGTAAATTTTAGAATTCCACGATGTTTTGATCATAACACTGGCGTTCTTTTCTGCCCAGCCCCAAATTGGTGCGTTTGATTTTTGTTGCAACATCATATTGTCCGTAAACAATGCAGGTAGTTTGATGTTTGCATTGATTTGTAAACTTGCTAAAAACACAAAAAGTGCAATAATTGAATTTCTAAAATTTCTCATTTTTATATTTTTTTCCCACCGCGAATTCACGAATTATTTTTTTACAATCTTTGAGAATAAAATTCGTGAATTCGTGGCTAATATTATTTTTCTTTTACAATACTTACTGGCCCCAACAATCCTGCTTTCAAAAGCGGGTTTCCTTCCAATCTATATGGCGCTGTTGTCCACGTTAATCTTTCTTCTTTTGGCAATTTTTGATCACCCATTAATCGGTTTGCCCAGGTATTGGTGATTTTAATTATAATTTCGTTTTTGCCTTTTTTAAGTGCTTTTGAAATATCAGTTTTATAAGGAAATGTCCAAAGTGTGCCACAGTCTTTTCCATTAATTGAAACTTCGGCAATGTTGGCAATTTCACCTAAATCAAGCCAGATTTTATCGGAAGCTTTTCCTTTCCAGACAAATTCTTTTTTGTACGAAGCTGTTCCCGAATAATATTTTATCTGCTCATTTTCGGATATTGACCAATCAAAAAGCTTGTTGATCTTTACAATCTCTTTCGGACCTTTATATTCCGAATCAAATTGTAATTCCCAGTTTTCATCTAAAACCTGAACGGTTTCAAATTGAGCCTCTTTTGCTTTAGCTAACACCTCTTTTGTTTCTTCTTTAAAAATTACAAAACCGGATTCATTAGCGTCTAAAGTTACCGAAACAATTGTTCTACCGTTTTCAATTTTCCAGTTATTTAAAACAATCATTTTATCAGTTACCGGATTATACCATTTTGGCGTTTTCCCCGAAATTCTAAAAGATGCTTCAAAGTTTCTTTTTGCTGAATTTTGATTCGAAAGAAAATAAATATCTTCTTCTTCGGATTTTCTATGTGTCCAGGCAATGGTTTCAGCATCGGCTCTGTTTAGATTTGGGAAATAAACATCCTGCGTAATCCCGATGGAAGCAAAATCATTTCCTAAATATGGTAATTTGACAACCGTTCCTTTTCCGATTTTCCACGAAGATGAATTGGCGTTATTCCAAATTTCATCAATTACAATTTGCCAT
The DNA here is from genome assembly GCF_027111255.2 of Flavobacterium flavigenum. Classification (NCBI taxonomy): domain Bacteria; kingdom Pseudomonadati; phylum Bacteroidota; class Flavobacteriia; order Flavobacteriales; family Flavobacteriaceae; genus Flavobacterium; species Flavobacterium flavigenum. The sequence goes on from NZ_CP114285.2 coordinate 2,450,145, forward strand.
TTCTTTTGATCGGCTTCGGAATGTATTCCCGGCTGTATATTGGGTTTATCCTCTACAAAAATAGTTCCACCTTCTTTTAGCAATTGCAGTATTTTTTCGGCGGAAGCCAAAGACAAAATTTTGTTTGGTGCCATTTTATGACTTCCCGGAAAGAGTAAAGCGCCATATTCAATTCCGCCTCCGAAAGTGATTTTTCCGTTTTGAACTTTTGCTCTATTGATCAAAACATCGGCATTGAATGAATCGTATTGATAACCGTTCAACGGATTTATCCATTGTGATAAATCTGTTATATTTTTTGAATAGGTAACTTCTTTAGGCATTTTGGCCGTTGGCTGACCTTCATTTTCCAAACGGATTTTCTCGCTTTCGAGTCTTGCTGCACCAAACACATTCGGAATAAACGGTACCAATCGATCCGGTACAAAAGAACGCGAAGGGAAATCTTCGCCAATAAAAACCGCCAAATCAATTACAGGTTTTCCTTTTTGTAACTGAAATTGAACTCTTTGACAATAATCAAACCACGCTTTTCCGGGTTTCCACCAAGTTTGGTCTCTTTGGAAAAAAGTTCCGATATCATCTAAAGTCATTCCCGGCTTTCTATCCGTCCACGGATTGTGCACAAAAACATGGTAGAATAATCGGTTGATTCCCAAAGCATAATTTCGGTCTGCCGTAGTTTTCAGATTTCCGGGATGTTCGTCCCAATCCATTCGCAAAGCCGTAAAAGATTCTGCCTGAATAATGTCTTTTCCGTAAATATGTCCGCCCGAAATCGCATCGACCATATCAAAAGGTTTATCATGCGTTGGGCTTTTTAACCAAAACTCTCCGCCCGGATAATCAACATATTTATAGTGAAGTAATGCATCGCTCATCATCGTCGGCGCAACATTTTCTGAACTTAATTTGACATTGTATTCTTTGGCAATTTGGGCAACGGTTCCATAGAAATTATCCGCAACTAAATCTCCAATAGTTTTTCTAACATCGTATAAAACTTTCTCTGAGAAATCGGCACTCTCTATCGGAATTCCTGCCATCACAGGAAGATATTCAACCAAATCATAACCGCGTCTTTTTTTAAATTCGTCCCTAAAAACCGAAGACCAGTTTTGGCTTCCGCATTCCCAGCTGTCAAAATGAAGGATTTCCAGAACTTTTGAAGCCAGTTCAGGTCCGGCAAAACGAACGGCTTCACCAAACCAGTGATCCAGTTGAAAACGAATTAATTCCGGATTGAATTTATCTACTTCCAATCCTTTCCCTGCTCCGCCAGTTGCATTTTCATGTCCTGTTGAAGTATGCCCCATTCGGATAATTTTCCATTTTCCTTTTGGGGCTTTCCAGTTCAGATTGCCATTAGCATCAACAAAATTGGAAATATTAATAATCTCTGATTTTTTAAATGATTCAGAATTCGGAATTTGTTTCTCGGTTGTTTGCGGAGTCAAACGCCAGATTGCACCTGATTTTCCTTCGTAATTATTTATTACCGATTGATTTGAAAGTGTAATTTTACTCACTTTTAAATTCTGTTTCCATTTCGCAAAATCCAGATCTTCCGCTCCGGGTTCAGTTCCGATTGGATCATACACAAATCGGAAATATTTTGCGGTAACAGGCGCAATGGTATGCGTATTTGGAAAATCCATATCCTGCCAGCCGTGGCGAGGTGCGATCAGTCTTTCGTGGAATTTAAAATTAACTCCATCATTACTAACCTCAACGATTAAACGCTGTGCCTGATAATCTCTTCCTTTGGTTTCAATAACAATTGATTTGCAGGTAAAAGGCTGAGTAAATTCGTACTGAATCCAGCCTGCATCGGCAAATTTGAAGTTTTCGTCTTTTTTAGGATCGGCCAAAAATGAAGCATCAGTATTGTTAGATGTCGTAACTTTTGGTAATTGAATCTGTGAAGTAGTCTGATATTCTTTTATAGGAACAGCAAATGTCGCAATGTCTTTATAATAATCTTTGTAATGTTCGGGAACTGGCAGTTTTGAAGTCACTTTTTTCCCTCCTAAAATTTCTGCCGTTGACCAAACCACTTTCTGCATCGACATTTCTGGTGTAATCCACGGACCGCCTGCAACTGCAAATCCGTCTGCGCCGTGAAAAGCGAGTTTCAAACCTAAACGATCGGCTTCTTTAAAAGCCCAATGAATCATATCCCAAAATTCGGGAGTCAATTGCAAAACTGGCGGATCAATTAATTGGGGATTTGCCGGACCTTTGATCGTCATTAAATAAGCACCTGCAATTCCAGCTTGTTTCATGGCTTCTAAATCGGCTGTGATCCCGGGTTTGGAATACGCCGATTTCATCCAATACCAATATACCCATGGTTTTGAGGATTCAAATGTTGGCTGAAAAGATTCTTTTTTATAAACTTCCTGTGCCGAGACGAAGCTTGCAAATAGAAGGATAAAAAAGAGGTGTTTTTTTTGAAACATTGCCGAATTTGTTTTTATAAATCTGCGTGCTATAATTTTTCACGCAGATTTAGCAGATTATTTTTGATGTTTTTTAATACTTAAATTTCTTTAAACTGTTTTCCAAACCATTTTTTGCTTCCGCAAAAGGAATCAGATAAAAACTATACTGATAATCTCCCGAAGGAATTTCATATTTCTCAATAGGTCTCGCTACTGGCGACCAGCTATCATTACCGCCTACTCCCATTTGAACCAAATCGATATTTACTGTCAAAAATCCAGGGTCTTTCAGATCATAAGTATGTTTGGCTTCGTTTAAATTTTGCTGTGTAAAAGGCCAGGCGCTCATACTCAAAACTTTTGCATCATTTACAACTAACAAACCTTTATTCTTTTGCGGTGTTGTAAAAGCCATCCACCTTACTTCCGTGCGATTTCCGTTTTCTTGCGGTTTTACATAAGGCTCAATGAAGTCATTAACTGGCAACGAATATTTTCCAACAGTAAAACCAAAACTGCGATCGATATAATTTTCCAATTCGCCTTTTCCGTACCACGAAATTTGGTCAAATTGTCTTTGAACTCCCATCTGCATTCCCACTTTTGGGATTTTTGGTAAATTTTTATCTGCTTTTAATTGATAATTTACCTGTATAATTCCGTTGGATTTTATCAAATAATCAACGCTGACCTGAGCGCTGTCTTTAATCACTTCATATGTACTGCTGATTTTGATTTCGCCTGCCGATTTTTGCATTACTACATTGGTCAATTTCGGAACCGCATTGTACCATTGTTTCAAAACTTTATTGGGCTTCCATCCTTTTCGGTCATTGTCCGTAAGCGGTCTTGTAAAATTGGGCAGTAAAGGAGCAAAAACCTGTTCTTCATTTTTATATTTATAAGAGGTTAAAGCACCGTTTGTTTTACTAATTAGAATTGAATATTCTTTACCACTAACTTTAAAATCGGCTGTTGTTTCCGAAACTTCGATTTTGTCTTTTGAAATTGCTGGTGTAAATGGCGTTTCTATCTTCTTCAACAAAAACTGATCTGTTGAAACTGCATAACCTTTGGTTGCCCAAAATTCATCTTTTGAAAGTTGAAATTCGATATTTAAAAAGTATTCCGAATCGGGTTTCATCTTCGGAAGGTATTTGTTCACATCCAAAACAAAATCAGTTCCGGCAGGAATATCAAGCGGTTTCAAAACCACTTCTTTTACGACATTTCCATTTTCTAAAATTTTGATTACGGGAATAAAATCATTCAAATTTTGAACCACCTGGCGGTTGTGAATTTTTAAAGCTGTATTATTTTCTAAAGTTGAAACTGCAGGCTGATAAATCCATTTGTTTTCAAACATAGCCGATTTTGGACGCCCGTCTGGCGATACCATTCCGTTTATATTGAAATTAGCATCGTGTTTTTTCTCTCCAAAATCTCCTCCGTAACCAAAATATTCCTGACCGGTTTTTGGATCTTTTCGAAGCAATCCCTGATCTTTTAAATCCCAGATACAACCGCCAATAACCCTTGGGGTCGAACGGAATTCATCCCATAATTCTTTTAGGTTCCCGGTAGAATTTCCCATAGAATGCGAATATTCTACAAATAAAATTGGACGTGTATCTTTGTTTTGATCTACTAAAAACTTTGGTGTAAAAACCCCTGGATAGAATCGGCTGACCATATCTACATACGGTTCGTCCTGCGGATTTTCGAAACGATGCGAATGATCGACCGTTTTTGGATAACGCGGATCTAATGGATCGATGTAACCATCCAATCTTGGATTTCCTTGTGCCGGTTCGTAATGCACTGGTCTTGTAATATCATAATCGTGTGTCCAGCCTGCCATTGCCGAGTGATTTGGACCTTTTCCAGCTTCGTTACCCAGACTCCACATTACAATACTTGGATGGTTTTTGTCGCGTTCCACCATTCGGGTCATGCGTTCTAAATACGCGTGTGTCCATTGTGGATCGTTGCTCAAAAAGCCTCCTAATCCGTGGGTTTCAAGGTTGGCTTCGTCCATTACCATTAATCCGTATTTATCACATAATTCATAGAAATAAGGATCGTCTGGAAAATGAGCTGTACGCACAAAATTGAAGTTAAACTTTTTCATCAGCTTTACATCTTCTTCTAAATCCTGATGATTCACAGCTTCGCCACGAACGGGATGATGTCCGTGATGATTAACTCCATAGACATAAGTTTCTTTTCCGTTGATGAGCATTTTGCCATTTTCTTTCGAAAATTCGATAGAACGGAAACCTATTTTAGACGATTTTACTTCACTAATACTCCCATCAGGGTTTTTTAGCGTCATTATCAAAGTATATAAGTTCGGTTTTTCGGCACTCCACTTTAAAGGATTTTTGATGGTTTCCTGAAAAAACCCAAAACGAACTTTATCCAATCGCGGTGAAACTTCGCTGATAATGTCAATGGCTTTTCTGCTTAATGGCTTTTCGAATAAAGGCTTATTTTGAGGATCGTACAATTGCACTTCAAAAGTGTGATTTTTGATGGTATCTCCGGTAAAATTCTCTAACCGAGGACGCAGTTGAAAAACGGCATCTTGGTATTGTTTGTCTAATTTGGTTTGCACAAAAAAGTCCTGAATGCGTAACTTTGGCTCTGCCATAATAAAAACTTCACGCTGAATTCCGCTTAAACGCCAGTGATCCTGATCTTCCAAATAAGAACCATCACTGTAACGGAAAACACGAACAGATAAAATATTTTCTCCTTTTTTAAGATAAGGCGTAATATTGAACTCAGAAGAATTGAAACTGTCCTGACCATACCCCAGAAAATCGCCATTGATCCAAACCTGAAAAGCAGAGCTCACACCACCAAAATGAAGCGTTACATTCATGCCATCCCAATTTTCAGGCACGGTAAATTTTCGTTGATAAGATCCAATCGGGTTATCATCCTGAGGAACAAAAGGAGGATTCACTGGACGAAAAGAGTAAACTGCACTTTTATAAATCGCTTGTCCGTAGCCTTGCATTTCCCAGTTGGATGGTACGGGAATTTTATTCCAGCCTTTTACTTCTGATTTGAAAAAATCCTGAGGTGCTTCCTGAAGGTTTTTGGCAAATTTGAAATCCCAATCGCCGTTCAATATTTTAATTCTGCTTTTATTTCTGTCTCCTTCTAAAGCATCAGCAAAATTAGTATACGAATAAGCCGTTGCACGTGCAGCTTGTCTGTTAATACTTGTTACCAATGGATTTTCCCACGGCACATCGCTATATTTTTGAGGAACACGCGGTACACCAGCTGGTTCGCCTGTAACCAATTGAGCCTGCATTCCATAAATGCTTAGCAGGAAAAAAAATAGTATTCTAAAGTTGTTCATTATTTCTTCTGTTTTTTTTCTGGCGGAGCCACAAAATTCATTTCACTCTTCCCTAAATCTTTCGAAGTCGCAACTGCAATTCCTCTCTGTTCTGCTTTGTTTACGGCACAATAAAAATGATACACAACCCCATTGTGTTTAACGACAAATGATTTGTGAGCAAACATATTATCATAAGGTTCTGATGACTCAATTAAATTTTCACCTTTCCAGTCTTTCCAATGCATTAAATCGTTTGAAACTGCAAAACGGTTAAACGCACCCTGATCCCAACCTGTCCAGAAAGCACCAAAGTAAAACATCACCCAGGTATCGTTGATTCTCTGAATGAAAGCATCGCCTGTTATTCCTCTATGGTTATTCAGTACCGGATTTTTACCGAAACGTTTCCATGTTTTCATATCATTTGAAACTGCCATTCCAATTCGCTCTGCTCCTTTGGCGGGATTTATACTGTCACCGCGGGCATTATAATACATTATAAAATTATGACCAGTTATTTTCTCTTTGTCACGGATTATGGAGTTTTTGTACATCGTACTATTATCCCACCAGCTTACCTCTTTATCTTTTGGAGTCAAAACCGGATTTTCTAATCTTTGAAATTCGTGTGGTTTTGTTGGTGATTCTTTGGTATACGCCATTCCGATTGATAAAACGCCAGCTTCATAACCTTTGCTGTCTCCGCCAAAATAACTCATCCAGTATTTGTCATCGTATTTTTCCCATTCGTAGCTTCCGCCCCAGGTTGGATCCTGAAGTGAAATATATCCTGCTTTTTGGTTGACATCCCAGTGTTTTTCATTTTCAGAAAATGACATTACTTTTCCTAAATGTTTCCAATGCAATAAATCTTCACTTTCTGCCAGCCAGGTTTCGTAGCCTCTTCCGTCGTAAATTAAATAGGTCATAAACCATTTTCCGTCTTTTCTAAAAACGCTCGGGCAATCCATTTTATAGGAGTTGTCCGTTGGCACCATTACCAAACCGTATTTGTAAGGCGTTTTGATTTCGTTGTAAATCTCCTGCATTACGGTTTCGGTGATTTCTCTTTTTTTGTATTTGGTGGCACAACTGCTTATTACAATTGCTAAAAAGGCGATAAATAGATATTTAATTTTCATTTTGTGTTGGTGTATTTTGCATACAGAATTTTCCTTTGTTTTTTGGAGCAGAACATTTGTTTTACTTTCAAAATCCCTCCCGCTTTCCGTTGCAATCTTTTTATTTTTAAAGAAAAAATAAAAAGGATTTCCACTTCAATCGGGGCTAAGGAGAAAAATTGTGCTTTTTTAGAAATCAAAAAGTAAAAAAAATCAATAATCGAATTCAGGTTTCTCTACTCTTTTCTCTATGTTCTTTTTCTATATTCTTAATTCAATTCTTTTAAACGTGATTCCATTACTTCTTTATTCAGTTTCACTTTTACCATTCCGGTTGGGTGAAATCTTTTTTTCAAATCAATAGTGTTATAGATAATTGTGTAAACATCATTGTCCTCGGGAATTAAACATAATGGTGTTCTCATAATGTCCCAAGTTTTATCTACTTTAGTTTCTATTGGCAGATAACGCGCTTCGCCCCAATTGATTCCGTCTTTTGAAAGCGTGTAGCCTATCATATTTGGTAAATGATGTCCCCAGCCTTCTGGTCCTCCGTCAAAAACGGCAATATATAAACCGTTTGGCAATTGACTTACGATTGGGTTTTCAACAAATTGAGGATGGATGGTTTTTATCGGTTCCAAACCTTTATTTAATCTTGTCCACGGGCCTTCCAGACTATTCGATTCCGCTAAAGCGACGAACCAGCCTTTTCCGGATTTCTTTGGATAATCTGTCCAGGATTCGAATGGGTAAGCTCCGCTGTAAAATCCAAAATATTTATCCCCGACTTTATACGGAAAAAAAGAAGCGACTCCCTGACGACCTTCCCAAGGCTGAGAATCCAGACCCGGTTCCATGATGATTCCCATATCTTTATAAGGCCCTCCAATTCCATTGATACCTTCTACTGTCGATTCGCATCTCCAGATTCTTCCAAAAGAATGGTTGGGCTGAATTTCTTTATGAACGGTATACGCCAAATAATAGCCGTACCATTTGTTTGCTTTTTCACTAAAAACAGGCATATACGACCAAATTGCCCCACGACGATCATTCATTGGATTATCGTCTTCGGTAATCGCATACGTTCCGCTTGCCTTATAAATAGTAGATTCTCTTTTCCAGTGAATCGCATCTTTACTGGTCCAGTGCCCAATTCTGGTTTTTACACGATCGTAATAATATTCAACACCAATTTCTCCCGCTCTTTCAGTTGGAAACATATGATACATATCACCAACTTTTACCACACGTCCGCCCTCAAAGCCTCCCTGAATTCCTTCAGTTCCCGGCATTCCTTCGTCGATAACGGGTTTGTTTTCTCCTCCGATAATTTCGAAAAGCGGTTTTTCGTCTGAGAATCCTTCGATGATGTAGGTTGGATTCCACAATTTTCCATCTAATAATCCGGCGTTTCTTGTTGCCAATTGCTGACTACTTTTCAGAACTCCTAAAATCGCAAATAATCCTTTTGCGTTTGGGAGAATGGTGTGCGTTCCTTTAGCGTAAGCAATTGCATAAATATTTACAGGAGCCAGACCTGTAATGGTAGCTCCATTTTCGAGGATTAATTTGCCGTTTTCTATTGCGTTCGGCTGAAGATATGCTACGTTACTCGCTTCCTGAAAAACACCAACCAAAAGCTGAACTGGTTCTTTGAATTTTAGTTGTAACGGAAAATTTGTTCCTTTTTTATACGATTCTAAAGGCAATTTAACTCCTGTTAAGCCTTGCAACTCGGGAGCCAGACCTACAATGTTGTGTTTGCTTCCTGAAAAAACGTGAGCATATTGCGTTGTTTTGAAGGTTTTGTAATTGGATTTTACGATTTCAAAAGTTGCTGACTTCCAGACTCTGTTTTGTGCTTCTGCAAATTGAACGCAGATTGAAAACAGTACCAAAAAGGTGGTTTTTAAATTGAAATTGTATTTTGTGTTTTTTGAAGACATTTTGTTTTTTATTTTTTCATTGATTCCAGAATCAGCACAATCTTGTCATTTCGACTGAGGAGAAATCACACTAGAAATTCCTCAACAATAATCGACAATCTTTGTGGTTACGAGTGTGATTTGCTTCGCCAGTTCACTATCGCTCGGGTCTCCATTCGGTCGAAATGACAAACTTAACGTTTGATAAACTAATCACTAAGTCCTAAAAGCTTTGTAACTCACTTTATACTCTACATTAGGCTTAACAATTAACTGATATTTATTTTTCGCTAATTGCGTAATTGTTCCTGAACTTGCTTTCGGTTTAGTTGCACTTTCAATAATCAATTTCCCTTCACCTTCTGATGCTTTTACTTTGATTTCTTTGGTACTGCAATACACGGACACTTCTCCTTTTGGCGTAGGCACTTTTCCCTCCATCCATTGCAATCCGCCAAGATTCGGTTTAATTTCATATTCTGAATATCCGGGAGCGGTTGGTTTTACACCCAAATAATATTTTCCTAACAAATAAATGGGACTCGAACCCCAAGCGTGACAAAGACTTTTACCGTAAGGACGACCATACATTTCTAAATGCTCCTTTCCTTTTTTGTTTGGGTTGTATTCTTCCCAGAAAGAGGTAGCGCCTTCATTTAACATTCCGCCCCAATACTCTTTCATTTCTTTCAGCACATAATCCTGCTCGCCCATAGCACACAATGCTTCCAGCTCGTAAAAACGCATATATGGTGTCGTAATTTTAAGAATATTATCATTTAGCAACACCTTCTTTTTTATACTTTCTTTTTGTTCTTCAGTAAAATAATTAAAGAATATACCGAACATATTAGCATATCTGGTCACAATATCCTGCATTTTACCATCGATGCGCTGGTGCTTCATGACGTTTTCTTTTTTATCCCAAAACACATCAAATAATTTGGTTTTTAAATCATCTGATAATTTTTGATACTCTTTCTGGTCTTCGTTTTTACCTGCAATTTCAGCACTGACTGCCATGGCTTCTAAACTTCTTGCTAACAGCATCTGCTCAAAACTAACTTCGCCTGTTTTTGGTAATCCGTTTGCCCAGTCAATAAAAACCCAATCGCCTTCTAAAGGTTCAAGGAATCCGTTTTTGTTTCTTCTTTCTAAACAGAAATCCATCAATGATTTCATTCGTGGATAAAAAGTCTTGATGAATTTCGTATCACCCGTATGCAGATAGTAATCGTAAACACCTACAAACCAATACAGCGAATAATCCATGATGATATTTACGTGAGCTGTTACAGGATCTTTTCCGCGAAGTGCCAACAGCGTTCGTTCTACGGAAGCCGAATCAAAGAATAAATAATAATTCATTAAATAACTTTGATAAGCGTCGCCGGACCAAACCCAGCGGTCGCGTTTGATTCCGTCTATAAAAAACTCGCGGGACGTCAAATGCATCGTGTAAGCCGACACATCCCAAATTTTATTCAATTGCTGATCTGAAGATTTGAATGCACCACGATACTCTAATGGCAGATATTCATAAAGCATTGAAATGGAATCGTATTTCACTCCCGCATCTACCTGTACCTGAACATAGCGAAATGCTTTTGATCCGTCATGTGTGTAGGTTTCAGGCTGGTTTCCATCAAAAGATAAATGGTCTAAGGTTTCGCATTTTGCAGAATCTAAAGCTTCCTCGCGGGATTCACCATAATAAAGTGCTACTTTTCCTTTACCTTTTAAACCGTGAATTTTAATATAACCAAAAGTTTCTTTACCAAAATCTACCAACTGTCCTGCTCCAAATTTTTCAGTTTTCTTTGCACTCAAAGGTTTGGTTGTCAGCTTAAATTCGGAAGGCTTATTTTCTGGCGAGTCAAAATTCCAGGAACCAACAGGAACCCAAGGTGTACCGGATTGTTGTGCTTTTCCGTTTTCATCAATCCAAAGCTTATCTTCATTGGTTACCTGCCAGGAGGCATTAGACTTAACATATTTACCATTTATGTAAATAGCCGGCAAGACTTCCTGATTATACACTTTAAAGGAAATTTTATGCTTTCCGGCAGGAACTGTTATTGATTTTGGCTGTCCGTAAACCTGAACACCGTCTAAAAGCAACTGAAAAGGTCCTTCTGAGTAAATTTTCACCTCATCCGGATTTGGAATATCGACTTCTGTCTGAAAAGTTACCAGAGCATACGGACTGTAATATTGCCAAAGCGGAGGAAAAACGGCTTCGCGTTCAGTACGCCTAACCTGCATTTTATTGCTTAACCAAATTTCAAAATCCCCTGGATACCAAATCCATGTGGCAGGTTTATTTTCCTGGGCAAATATAAGAGCTGAAGAAAATAAAACTGTAAAAACAAATAATTTTTTAAAATTTAGAAATCGATTTCGCATAAAAAGATATTTTGGGTTTAAAGATAAGTGTTCCTTTTACATTTCATAACCTGTACTGTCCTGTACCATCCTGAAATTAACAAAATATTACTGTTTTGAAAGAATTTTAAAACACTAATTAGAAAGATGTTTTTTGTAACTGTAAATACTCCAAGAATTTCTATCATCACTAAACCAAAAGTTAATTATCTTAGACTGATTTAAATTTACAATTAAACTGAATATCGGGCTAACAATTCGGACAATCAATTACAACAATGAGAAAATTTATCGTATTTTTTATATTAGCTTTTCAGGTCGTTTTTTCTCAAAAAGTACTGATAAAAGGACGTGCACAAAATACCGGAACTTATCCAGACCGCAGTGTTTCTGTAATTGTAAATGACACCCTCAATAAATTCAGAAAATATAATGATACGCTTTATAAAACTGCAAAAGCTAATGCCTTAAAAAATAACATACCTTTTAAATTTAATTATGATGAAAGATCTGCCAACCTAAATCAACTTTGGAGCAATAGAAACTACAAAACACAAACAGACAGTTTAGGCAACTTTGAGATCAGAGCCAATCTTATCGATAGTTTATTTTTCGAATCGTATGCTCACATTACACAGAAATATGCAGTTTCGGATTTAGCAAAAAAGAAAAAACTAAATATAAAACTAAAATTAGAACCTTGTGAAGTCTGGCCGGAACATCCTGAAAAGCCTGCAAAACTATATGTATTTATCGGTAAAAAAATAAAAGCATGGAACTCTCCATCCGGTCATTGCAATCTGTCATTCGATTCTAGAACATTGTCAAAATATGAAGTAGTCAAAAATATTTATGGCGATTATCCAAAAGATACGATTCAGTTTACTTCATATGTGCATTCAGCCCCATTACCACAAAATTATTCTCCTTTTAAAATTAGTTTTCTGGAATATGATTACAGCTTGCTTTATGTTTTGCAATATAAAGGTGAATTGATTCAGATTAAGTATTTGTTTGACGATGTTTATTTAACGAAAGAAGGAAGATGGGCATCGCCTTTAAAACCTAAAAATCTTTTTCACACTATTCTTCCGGATTCTATTAACCAACCTCAACTTATCAATTTTATCACTCCGATTGAATTTACCTATGACGAAAGATTTGAAAAACAAATCATAGAAAATTTTCCAGAAGCGTACTTTAAAATAGGAGACGGAAAAATTTCAACGACGTATGGTTTTTATGTTGAAGATTTATTCAGAATTAGAAAAACCGACAGACTAAAAAGTTTTGCTTATTTGATTAAGTAAGTTTACTGACTACCATTTATTTTTCCAAATTAGTATAAATATAATTTGCAGGTGTCGTTCCCAAATGTTTTTTAAACATAAAAATAAAAGCACTCGCAGTTTCATAACCCAAATCGAGCGCTATCTCTTTGATAGATTGCTTTTCACCTAATCGTTTTATGGCTTCCAGTAATTTCAATCGGGTGCGCCAGTCACTGAAATTCATTCCGAGTTCTTTGATGAATAATCGGGACAATGTTCTGCTGCTCATAAAAGCTATTTCTGCATAATAGTCTATCGAATGTTTACTTGCCACGTCTTCCAATAAAAGTTCTACCACTTTTTGCAGTCTTTCATGATTAGTTGTTGGCAAAAAAGTGGCACTTGGTTCGATTAAGGCCAGTTCATCCAAAAACACATCGATGATTCTTCTTTTGGACGGCGAAATATCTCCATCAGTACCAAAAGAGATGATTTTGAAAACCAATTGTTTTAGAAATACCGAAATATCAAAAGAAAAACTTACTTTCGGCAATCCGTCAGTAAATGAAGGATCAATAAAGGCACTATATAAATTAACATCTTTCTGAAACGTTACCTGATGCTCGGTATGACCCGGAATCCAGAGTCCCTGCAACGGATTTACAACCCAAATCTGATTATTGACCACAACATGCATAACGCCACTTGTAGCATAAATAAGCTGTGCCCGCGGATGGGAATGTGATATACAAACTGCATCGGTTACCATTTCGGTATAACCTATGACTGGTAAGCCAGGATTTATCTGAAATCCAAAATCAACTACTTTATATGTCTGATAATCGTTATTCATTGTCCAAATATAGTAATTAAGACACCGTTATTTCTTTTCACCTTTGTAAAAAATTAATTGTAGATATCATTTTAATCTGTCATACTCTAAAAATAACTAATGGAGACCATCAAAACCAATTCGGAAATAGTCAAAAAAACTACCTATTCTATTCTTTTCATCATCAGTTTTTCGCATTTGATCAATGATCTTTTGCAGGCGGTGGTTCCTTCTATTTATCCGTTACTGAAGGAAAACTTTAATCTGAGTTTTTCTCAAATCGGGATTATCACTTTTACGTATCAGATTGTCGCTTCTATCCTTCAACCATTTGTAGGAATGTATACCGATAAAAAATCGAAACCTTATTCGTTGATTATTGGAATGTTATTCACCATGACCGGATTATTCCTAGTTTCGATTGCTTCCAATTTTACGTATCTTTTATTATCTGTGAGTTTGATCGGAATTGGATCTTCAATCTTTCATCCGGAATCTTCAAGAGTGGCGCATCTGGCTTCGGGTGGTAAAAAAGGACTGGCGCAGTCAATCTTTCAGTTAGGCGGAAATGCCGGAAGTGCCATCGGACCTTTATTAGCGGCTTTTATTGTGATTCCTCACGGTCAAAATTATATTGCATGGTTTTGCCTTATCGCCCTGATCGGAATTTTTGCTTTATATAAAATTGCGCTTTGGTACACAGCACATTTATCTGAAAGAATGGCTAATAAATCGGCTCTTAAAATCGAAACACATCATTTGTCTAAAAACAGGGTAATTGCTTCGTTGGCTATTTTGTTGGTTTTGATTTTCTCTAAATATTTTTACATGGCGAGTATTACGAGTTATTATACGTTCTTTTTGATTGATAAATTTCATATTTCGATTCAGCAGTCTCAGGTTTATTTATTTTTATTTTCGGGAGCAGTTGCTGCGGGAACTTTGATTGGCGGACCAATTGGCGATCGATTTGGAAGAAAATATGTCATCTGGGTTTCGATTCTGGGTGTTGCTCCTTTTACTTTGATGCTGCCTTATGTTTCTCTTTTTTGGGTTGGAACTTTATCTGTAATTATCGGTTTGATTCTTTCATCTGCTTTCTCTGCGATTTTGGTTTATGCTACCGAATTACTGCCTGGAAAAGTGGGTCTGGTAGCCGGTCTTTTCTTTGGATTTGCATTTGGAATGGGCGGTTTGGGTTCTGCTGTTTTAGGAAAAATTGCAGATGCCACCAGTATCGAATATGTTTTTAAAATTTGTGCGTTTCTGCCTCTGATTGGAGTTATTACTGGATTTTTGCCGAATATTGAAGGTAGAAAAAAGGCTTAATTTTTTAATCTCGCAAAGTCGTGAAGTCGCAAAGGTTTTCTTTTTTAAGCTAAATTGCATCCGGCTTTAGCTGGATGATAAAATAATAACAAAGCTAAAGGCTTCAGCCGAATTGTAACTAATTTGGCTAAAGCCTTTTTCTATTCTTGCTGAATTCCTCCAGTTAAAACTGGAGGCAACTTATAAAAAACTTTACCTCTAAAAAAGCTTAATTTTTAATATTACAAAGTCACAAAGTCACAAGGTTTTCTTTTTTAAGCTTTTTAAAATGAACTTTGCGCTTTTGCGACTTTGCGAGCAAACTACAGCATTTCATATAAACTAAAAACACATAACATTCGTTTTGGAGCACTATGTGTTTTTTTACTCCTGAAGCCTGATACTGTCATTATAAGTTACGACATATTCCCTTTTGTCTAATAATTTTCCGATTCCTTTTTGAGTTAGAAAATTAGGACTAAAAGCAACTTCAGTTCCTCTGAAATTATTTTTGCTTTTTTCGTCCTGTTCATGATAATAAACGTTGAAAACAAATTTAAACCAGTCATTATCGCCTGTGTCCATCAAACCCAGTTCTGTTTGCGAATCAACTTTTTGACCTGGAGTCACCCAAATTGCTTTTTCATTAAGTCCCGAATAATTAGCAAAAGTTCCATCGGCATGTTCTACAACAACTCGCTTCCTTTGTATAGTCGTCACCTTTTTAGTTATTTCGTCGTAATTAGATTCCGAAAAATCTCCAATAAAAACAACAGTCCCTTTTCTCATGCTGTAAATAGTGTCCTGATTTTTTGAATACACAAGATAACTTTTCCATCTTTCAGGGCTTATGTCTTTTCGGGTAATGGCATAAATTTTCACAACTTTGCCCTTGTGAAAAGGAAGTGTGTAGGTAATATTCGGATTTACAGTCGGATTTAAATATCCTTGTGTTGTAGAATAACTGTATGAAAAATCAATTTTTTTATTTTTATCGATCGGTTCTAATTTAAAAAGCAAACCTGAATCGGCTGTAGCGTTTAATTTTGTAGCTTTTAGTTCTGAATTCACCAGTTTGTCAAAATTAATATTGACAATATAACTGCCTGCCGCTTCTTTAGTATACTTAAAATCCACACTGTTATCTGCATTTTTAATTGGAATAAGAATAACTTTCCCCGATTGTGACTGCATAATATTGTGAGCCATCAAAGAAAAAAAGAGAACAACTATTAAAAATTTATTTTTTGACATATTTCTTATTTATTTTTGCAGGAAAAATACGAAATAAAAACATTACGATTCATTGTTTCTCTCTTAAATTTTAGAATAAAGATCTGGTATCTCATTTCCTAACAGCAATATAAGTTCTCTCATAACAAAAAAATAAGCTTCTGTACCCAATTAATTTTTTTGCCTTATTATCTAAAATACCTTCGGTAGAAATTTTAACGCAAAAGACCATGGAAGCAACTACATTCAACAAATCAAAACAATTATTGGGAGGCTGGTTACCCCAAAATCCACAAATTATAGAAAACTGGACACGAAAAATCAAAGAGTTTACTAAAAAAAATCCATCACCCCTCATTCCCGAAATTGCTGAATTTCAAAATCTGGTCTATTCAGATCCTGTTTTGTATGCTAACGTGCAGGGAATGTTTGCCGAAGCTCATTTTTTAAAACAAAGAACACCTTTGCTGTGGGAACCAGAGCCTGTGAATTTTGAAGATTTCCTTGTTTTACTCAACGGAATTATGCAAACCGCGCCCGAAGCTTACCAAACCGGAGCGCCCGGAAACCAAACACCTGCTGGTATGATTGGTTTTCCTATTAATGCGCTTTTGGCCTGGCCGATGGCAACCAACTTTGGGTATGACGTTTTTTCAAACGCATTGGTCAATCAGCAACTTAAAAAAATATTAAACTACTGGTCTAAATTTTTAGTTACAGAAGATTCCCGTTATGTGTTGATCGAAAATGACCCTTCAGAAAACGTAATTGCATGGCTGAGCGAACTGGCACAATCGGAAATGATGGAAGTGGCCCAGGGAGCTTTAGGTTTAGAACCGAATCCTATTCCTGTTGGTGCCACCTTTTCTGATGTATTCCAGTCGGATCCTTCAGATCCTTATTATGGTTTCAAAAGCTGGGACGATTTTTTCACGAGATTGTTCTGCCCTGATGTACGTCCTGTCACAGCACCGAATGATGATTCGATTATTGTAAACGCCTGTGAGTCGGCACCTTTGCAAGTGGCAACTAATGTGTCTTTGTCGGATCAGTTTTGGTTAAAAGGACAGCCTTATTCATTAGAAAACATGATGAATTTTGATGAATTAGCACCTCAGTTTGAAGGAGGAACAGTTTATCAGGCATTTTTGAGTGCCCTGAGCTATCACCGCTGGCACAGTCCTGTAAACGGCAGAATCGTAAAAACGGCTATTGTAAACGGTTCTTATTATTTAGAAAATCTGTATCAGGGTTTCTACAATCCGGAGGGAGCCGATTCGAGTGCGCCTAATAATTCACAACCCTTTTTAACAGCAGTTGCCACCAGAGCGATTATCTTTATTGAAGCAGATAATCCCGCAATTGGATTGATGTGTGTAATGCCTGTAGGTATGGCAGAGGTTTCCAGCTGTGAGATAAAAGTAAAAACCGGAGACATTGTAAAGAAAGGTGACGAACTGGGTATGTTTCATTTTGGAGGTTCAACACACTGCCTGATTTTTAGACCGGGTGTTAATTTAGATTTTACCATTTATGAAACACCGGGCTTGGACGCTGCTAATAATATTCGTGTCAACACACAAATCGCGAAAGTGGTTTAAAAAAATATAGACTGTAAATTAAATACAAAGCAGCCAAATTATATAAAAAGTAACCAGCGTTACTAACTCTAAAGTCGCAAATCATAACCTTACTATCATGAGATTTTAAAGGTTTATAACTTTGCGACTTTTTGATTTTTAATGAGTTATAATCTAAATAATTGTAGCTTCTTCTGAAGTCTAATATTTAATTATACGTTTACTAATTTTATTTCCGGAATTTGTCAAAGTCAATACATAAGCTCCTGCAGGAAGGTTTTCTAAATCTAAAATTTGAGTTTGCTCATTCACATTCTTGTTCAGAATTAATTTACCTGATAAATCAAATAATTCGATCAAGGCTCCTTTTGTTATTTCATTTTCTAATTCAATCGTAAGGATATTTTTTACCGGATTCGGATAATAATTAAATGTAAAACCTGAATTGGTATCTTCTATAATTTCTTCAGCTACATTCGTATTTATTTTTTTTCCGGTTGCAAAGTTACTTTCCCAATAACCCAAATCGGGATTACTGCCCGAATACGAAAGTCCTACATTGGTTCCTTTGTCTATCAGATCGCTTCCCTGAACTAATTTGAATGGTAAATTTGTTGGAAGATCTCCATTTGATTGTCTTGTTCCAATGGCAAGTGCAGTGCTGGTACTTGTAAAATCGGAAGTGTTTACAGTGACACTTAAATTCCATGAATTGTTTTGCTCAGTAGCGTTTGAAATAGATATTGTTCCGGATAATGAAATGTTATTTTTGAAAATATGTTTTTTTCCGGATTGCACCGGATTCCCAAAACCAAAGTTGATGTTGTTTCCATATCCTGTACAATTATAAACTGTAATGCTTCCGGTATTGTTGTTCTGATCGAATCCTTTTTTGGGATGCCCTATCGCAACACATTTAGTTAGTACATTGTCTGCCGGAACAGAATTCCCTCCTACTTTAAAACCATTTCCGTTTCCCGTAAAACCACCGTAATTCCAAACGTCAACTCCGTTTCTGATGGCCCAGCAATTTTCGAAAGTTACTTTTTGCGTACTGTCAAAACAATCGTATCCGTCATCTGAATTTTCCCAGGCTCGGCAGTTGATGAATTTATTTCCGGGACCCTGAGTTTGTTTTGGACCGAAACCGTCTGCCATACTTCCCTTCTTTTTAGGATCATAATTTCGGTAAGCGTCGCAATTTTTTACTGTTGTATTCGAACCGCCTTTGTTAATTTCTAAACCGGTGTTTCGATTGTTGTAAAAAGCACAATTTTCGAACGTAGTATTCGAGCCCGTTACATAAGCCCCCTGATAACCGGCTCTTGTAATGGCAATTCCTTTAAAACTCCAATACGAACCTGTAATGCTAAACCCGAACGAATCCTGCACCCATTCCTGATCCGGAAACGAAAAATCGATAATGGCTCTTCCGTTATTGACACATTCAACTTTGATAGGACTTGCCGAAGTTCCTGATTTGGTAAACGAAATCGTGTTTTTAGCTCCGGCTGTATACGCAATGGTATAATTTCCGGCTTGTAATAAAACAATATCTCCGGCAACGGCTTTGCCAACAGCAGTTTTAAAATTCATTGCAGTAGAAAAACTGGAACCCGAATTGTTAGCAGTTCCAGTTGGTGTCACATAATAAGTAGTTGCCGAAACAGATGCTGATACCAAAAGCGACAGCATTAAATAGTAGATTTTTTTCATAAGTTTTGTGTTTATTTGAGGAACACAAGGTACTTATGGTTTTTTATAAAAATATTGAATTAATTCAATGGTTTTGGAATTAAATATTTGAATTTGATTGGTTTGGGATTTGATTGTGGGGTCGAGCTGGGGTTTGGAGGAGCATTTTTGAAAAGAGCCTGATTATATTTTATACCCATCAGAACTCCATACAAAAAACATTTATTCAAGTTAATTCAATAATCCTTTTTTGTTTACTTTCATATTGATATAATTTTTAGCAAGCATTTAATTGTAATTTTAAAGATTTAATAAATCATCTATTTTTTCTTTTGATGTTTTAATTTCTTCTTCAAATTGTTTGATTTTAGTGTCAATATTTGCCTTAATTTCTGAAATCATCTTAACTAAATCATGTTTTAAAAGTACTTCCAACACTTCATCATCTACTTTCATCAAAAATTTTGGTTTAAGTAGACTTTTATTTCTACTATTATAAATAGGAAGTAAATCATCTTTAATTTGTTTCTCAAAAGCAAACTTTGCAAATGGAATAAAATTAAATATTTTGCAAAATCTTATTAAGGATGAGAAAAATGTTGTTGGACGAATGAACATAAATTCACGTTTTTCAGCATCATGTATACGAGAATAGTATAATGATGCATTACAAATTTTAATGAATTGAAATAACAAAAGCTTATTATTACCTCCATTCAATTTTTTTTCAAACTTTTTAAGTTGTGGAATAAGAAAGTTTTTCTTGAAAGCTGATTCATCCAGTTCCATACTTATACTCCAAAGATTATGACTATTGTCAGTACTTGATTTAACAAGTGCATTATTAAGATTTGTATATGCCTTGGCTTTTGACTCTGAAGGTAGCTTACTTAAAAATTGAGCTGCAAAATATTCCTGCATTGATCTATGTGGAAAAGAAAATTCAAACCCGTCAAGTATCAAAATTGAAATAGTTGTATGCAAATCATATATCAAATCTTCAATATTACATTTAAAACCAGTGTTCTGTAGAACCTTTTGCATTATGTCATTTAAAATTTCATTTGTAAAAGTATAATCTCCATTGATTAGAGTTAAATAACAAAAAATATTGAGAGCTTTCTCAAATTGATCTCGATCTAATTTAGTAAGCTTTTCACGAGGGAAACTATTCTTTGTAATTCCATCATGTTTAGAATATAATGTATCAAATACATTTCTATAAAAAGAGCTCTTTTTTGCAGGTATTTCTGGATGGCTTTCAAATGCAAGAATAAACATTGATAGTAAAAGTGGATTTCTTAAGTATTCAAGATAAGGTGAATTTGCTTTTTCACTAATTACAGACAATATTCTTTGTTCCCTTTCATCAGACTCAACTATCTTTTTAATAAATCCTTCAACCTGCTTATTATCAAGCTGATTTATCATGAAATCTTTGAATCTACGAAAGCCTTCAATCCCACTACCAGGCCTAGTAGTAATAACAAAATTATTAGCAGGGAATTGATCGACAAAATCATCAATTTGGCGATTTAATTCTTGTTTTTTTGCAGAAAATATTTCATCATAACCATCCAGAAGAAATATAAACTTACCAGCCTTCAAAGTTCTATTCAGTATATCTTCCGAAGGTTTAATCTCTTGTTTTAAAATTTTGTCATAGATTAATTTTTCAAAATTTCCATTATACTGATTTAAATATCTTAGCTCTATTAATAAAGGAATTTTATACGAGGCTCTAATTGAATTTAAAAAAATAAATTTCATCAAGGTACTTTTACCACTACCAGCTGATCCAACAATTGTTATATTATTGTAATTTTCAAATAACCCTGAGAGATTAGTAAAGTCAGTTACTAATTTTTTATATGTAGCTGTAAGTGGATAATAAATATCGTCAAATCTTACCTCTGTACGATGCGCAAAAGTCGTAGTGAAATAATATTTTTTTGTCTGGGTATGAATATAATCGCTTAATCCATTCTCTAATAAATTCTTCCATTCATTTCCCAATAAATTATATATCTTGATTATAGGGGCGATAAGGTTTGTAATTTCTAATTTTGAATCCATTTATATAATTAATTTTAAAAAAATTCTCTTGTTACAGATCTTCAATCAAACTAATACTCACTATTCAAGCCTAATATTATATTAAAAAGCTTAATGTGGTTTACTAGTTATAACAAACCTACCATTTATTCCTCTTAAATTCATACATATTTACATACATTTTTTAACACCCTTTATTTTACAATATTATAACAGCACATAAAAAACGCCTCTTTATTAAAGAAAGCGCTTTTGTCATTATATTATTTTAAAAAATATTCAATCAACCCAAAACCAAATCCTCAATTGTTAGCTTTACTTTTGGCTTACCCAATTTTATCACAGCTTCCTTTACTTTAGCCTGATCTTCTTTCGAAAGGAATACAGGAATCAATACTGCTATTTCAATTTTTAATACCCGATTTATAATTATTAAATCTCGTAACGTGAAAGGTTTAATTCCATTCATAAGTTCAGACATGTGAGTTTTGCTTTTATGACCTAAAATCGAACCCAGATTTTCTTGGGTTAAATCTAGTTCCTTGAGTTTTTTTCTGATGGCTTGTTTTCTGTTTTCTAAAAATACTCTTTCTAATTCTGCTATCTGTTCAGATTTATCACTTTCTAAAAGTTTATTTTCATCAATTTGACCTACATCACTCCATTCGGCATTTTCATATTTTTCAATTAGATCACGTAATTTGGTTCTTAGATTTTTAAAATCAAGATCCTGCTTTACCAGAAGCCTTAGTTTTCTATCGGCAATGAGAGCTCTTTCGTAATCCAGTTCATTTGTGATGATACCGCTTTCTATTATTTTTTCTATGTCAAAATGTGTTTTCATTCTATATAGCCGTTTTTTCTCAACCATTTTTCAATAGTTGATTTAGCGATAACTTTGCAAACATAAATAAAGTTCTGATATAAACCGAACTTTTATTTGTTCGATTTTTTATTGAAAATTCTCTAACCATAAAAAAACGCTCCCTTAAAAAAAGAAAGCGTCCTCATAATTTATATTTTAAAAACTATTTAATTCCCATTAAAAACCAAATACAAACTCAAAATTGCTACCCCCAACAAAACAAAAAGAATCTTCACTTTTTTACTCGTCTTCGGAATATCCGTTTCATCTGAAAAATTGGTTTCCGGGTTTTTATCTGCTAATGAAATGATCACAGCTGCCACCATTAAAACAGCAAAAATGTAAAACGAAATCAATAAAAAGTGAGGCCATGCGGTGTACACATCTGCAGGGAAAATCCATAAATACAAGACCCCAACAAATAAACTAAAAGCTGAACCCCAGGATAAAGTGGCATTTACGGCTTTTTTGGTAGTGCGTTTCCAGAACACGCTTAACAGAAAAACAACGGATAAAGATGGTGCCAAAAATCCTAAAACCGCCTGAAAAATATTAAACAGATTCTGTCCTTTGATATTGTCAATCGCAATCGCAATCAGAATTGCGAATACACAACCTGCTGCAATGGTCAAACGTCCAATTTTAATTTGTTCTTTTATGGAAGCTGTCGGATTCATTTTCTTTACATAAATATCATTCGTAAAAACGGTACTTAATGCATTTAGTGACGAACCAATTGTTCCTACCAAAACGGCAATCATCACACAGATTACCAAACCGTTCATTCCGCTTGGAAAAAGATTTGTAACCATGGTCATATAAGCCAAATCGGAGTTTTTACCCAATTCCGGAAACAAAACTGCACACAGAATTCCCGGTAAAATAAACAACGGCAAAGCCATTACTTTCAGCCAGCCAATAAAGTTAACTCCCAATTGTCCCTGCTCTAAATTCTTCGCTCCCAAAACACTCTGCACCATCGACTGATCGGTACAAAAGAACGCCACTGCCGCTACAGGATAACCCAGTAAAATAGCAGGCCACGGATAATGTGCGTCGTTTGCAGGCTGAACCAGATTCCAGAAATTAGAAGGCGTTTTTGCAATCAAAGCTTCTATTCCACCCACTTTCTGCAAACCTAAATACGATAAGGTAAGCGAAACAACAATCAGTAAAATCATTTGAAAAACATTCACTTTTGCAATGGCTTTCAAACCTCCTGCATAGGTAAAAATCCCTGAGAATATCACCAAAACCGTTACACTCTGCCACATCGGAATCCCTAAAATCTGGCGAACCAGAATTCCACCGCTGAACAATCCTAACGACAGCCAGCTTACCAAAATTTTCACCATGGCATACCACGCCAAAATAGTCTGGGTACTGTCGCCGTAGCGTTTTCCCATATATTCGGGCATCGTGCTGACTTTGCTTGCAATATATCTTGGTGCAAAAACGATAGCCAAAAGCAATAAAAAAACAAAGGCGTACCATTCAAAATTTCCGGCTACGATTCCGGTCGCGTAACCAATACTTGCAAAAGCCAGTAAAGAAGAAGGTCCCACATTAGTTCCCCACATGTTGAAACCGATATTGTACCAATTCAGGGAATTTCCCGCCATAAAAAGCGTTTCGTTCTTTTTGCTTTGCTTGACGCTCACTACATATCCAATGACCAATAAAGTCACTAAATAAATAGCCACGATGATGAAATCCAGCGCCGTTAACTTATCGTAGATGCTGTTCATAGTCCGTATTCGTTAAGGACGTCAGCAATTTTTACTGGCATTCCGGTTTGCAAAGATTTATCCATTGCCTGAAGTAAAGCTACAGTTCCGATGCCTTCTTCCATATTTGGATAAGCTTCAAAGTTCTGTTCGATACTGTCCACAAAATATTCTAAATAATTCTGGTATTCCCCGCCGTGGTGGCTTTGCCCTTCAAAACGGAAATAATATTTTAAGGTACTGTCGCCCCAAGTAATTACTTTTTCTTCACCTGTTTTATCAGTAACTGCATAACGCAATTCGTGATAATCGGCCTGACTTGCGCCTTCAGTAGCTCTTAAAATCGTACTCATACCGCTGTCACGTTGCGCTGGCTGAGTTGGAGAAGTGTACACTCCACTCACTCTGGCGATTCTGCCATCAGTCGCTTTGAAGATAAAATGCATCGTATCTTCGTTTTTCAAACCTGCAACAGCTCCGTTACTGCTGATCATTCCGTAACCCATTACTTCCTGAATATTAGGAAGATACCAACGAATGAAATCTACAGGATGGCTCAAACCGCCGTACAGCCATTTGAAAGACTGCAACAACGACCATTCTTTCTTTAAGAACCATCTGTGATCAGCGTGGTATTGTGCTTCGATTGTGATTAAATCGCCGATTAATCCTGCTTCATAATCGGCTCTTTGTCTTTTTGCCGGTTCGAAGAATCTTGAACTCTGACCGATGAAAACCTTCTTTCCTGTCGATTTGCTTAATTCCAGTAATTCGTTTGCATCTGAAAGATCGTCGATAAAAGGTTTTGTACAAACAACATGTTTTCCGTGCAATAAAGCCTGCTTCACGTGTTGCGCATGCAAATGGTCGGGTGTATAAATCGCGATGATGTCAATTGATTCATCGTTTAATAAATCGTCGTAATTCGTTGTGTACGAATGAAAATCGAATTCTTTGGCTCTTTGCTTGCAGATTTCTTCGTTTCTGTCGCACACTTTTACAAGTTCTAATTTTGAACTTTCCAAAGCTGCCGACATCGTGCTTCGTCCTTCTCCGAGTCCTAAGATGGCTATTTTTAACATTGGTCTTATTTTAGGTTTTGATAGTTGTTTTGGTTTTCGTATCCTAACAGGTTTTAAAAACCTGTTAGGTATTGTTTTGCCACAGATTAAAAAGATTAACACAGACTAAAAATCTTTTTAAATCCTTTAATCTGTGGCTAAAAAATATTCTTTAATAGTACCTAACAGGTTTTGGAAACCTGTTAGGATAGCGAATACGCAATTATTTCTTTGTTTCAACTTTGTTCAGAAATATCCAGGTTTCATCCGGTTTTGCGCCTTCGATTCCAGTTTGGTATTTTTTCATTAAGTTGTTCCAGTCGTTTACACGTGGATTATTTTCGGTTGTTTTTGGATTCAATTTATCCAGACTTTCTCCTTTTGGAATACTGATGATCAACATTAATTGTCTTCCGTTTTTGAAGACCTGCAACTGCTGAAAATCGGCATTGCAGAAACCTTTTGCGATTTCAGGCCATTTTTCGAATTGAGTTGTGTGATAATCTACGTATTCTTTTTGCATTTTTTCATCGGCAACCAAATTCGCAGTCAGGACAATATTTTCCCATTCTGATACGGGTTTAGCATCTTTGCATCTTTCAAATTTCTGGAAGTCATAAACTGGATTTTCGTAGATTTTGATTTCCAAAGCCGGAAAAGCCAAAGCCAGTTTTCGCTTCGTTCTTTCCGGCTGGTTCATTAATCCGTAAATTACCAGATGGTTTTGCCATTGGTACAATTCTTCGCCTACAATTCGGAAACCTTTTATCGTCGATTTGATTTTTTCGATATCCAGATCTTTTCCGATTACTTCGATTGCGACTGATTTTGGCATTTCCTGTAAGCCCCAGGCTTCATCAATTACTACTTCTTTAGCCAGTAAACTGTTGTATGGCGGACGAATTCCTGCATTTTCTTTGATTTTTGGATTTACAAAAGCATAATTATCCTGCCAGATATTTCCTTTCGGACCATTATTGTTTTTCAGGATTTTCTGAATTGGAATCCAGTTATTTTTTATTGTAAAGCCCTGACTTCCTTCATCCGTGTATAAATACAGCCATAAAAACGGATCGTGTGCATAAGGACTGTTGTAGACTTTATCGATATAATTTTCTTCAATTCGGCTGTCCGCTTGTGCTGAAAGGGTGTAAATTCCGGCTACGTCGTGCAGATGTTTGGCGTAATGATGGATTTTATTTCGAAGGATTTTATTGTTTCTCATCACGTTTTCGGTATGCGTCCAGCCCCAGCCCATTGAAATACCGCTGTAAGCTACATCCGAAATTTCGTTATGTTCGATAGTCAGATTCTTGATAAAACCGGCTGCAATTCCCAGACATCCCCAATCTTCATTGGCTACATTGGTAATTAAGTTATCCGAAATCACTTCATCCGAACAAACTACTCTTTCATCTTTTACAGTATAAGGCAAATGTGCTTCGAATGATTCTTCAGAGAAAACACCCAGATTGATTCCGTTTCCGCCAATATCTTTGAAGAGATTTCCTTTCACTGTATTATGATTCGTTCCTCTGTGCAGATCCAATCCGGTAGAAGACAAATGCTCAAAAGAACAACTTTCAAAAAGCGTATTGTTAGCATAATTGATCTCAACAGCGGCTCTTGGTCTTCCAACCCAGCCCTGATTTTCCAAACTCGCTTGATTGGGAGTTCCAGGAGTTTTTAGTTTATAGGCATCTAATAAATACATTCCCGCCTGCAATGGCACATGACCTTGCTGTGAAGGACGAAGCCAGTTGCTGTACTGGAACGAAATTCCCTTGAAATTAAAATGATGTACAGGAGTATCCAAAGTACCTTCCACTTTTACTAAATTTTCTAAAACCGGTACAGTAACTTTTGCGGAAGCCATATTTTCTCCAGCTCTTGGAATATAATAGATTTTACCTTTTTTTCTGTTTAAAAACCATTCTCCCGGTTCGTTAAGCATTGACATTCCGTTGTTTAAATAGAACGCTGAATTCCCGTTGTTTTTAGAAATCCACGGAGCCGGCCAGGGATGTTCGCTCTGAATTCGGCTTTCCGGTTTTTCGAAGGAAAGACGGGCGCTGTCTTTAACCACCTCGATATTTTTGATTCGGAGATTGGCAATCGCCCACCATTGTACGATGTACATTTCCATTCCCGGCTCAAACTTCACCGATTTATTTTTGAAAGGAATCCAGCAGGTTTCTGTTGCAGCATCCCATGAAAGAATTCTGTCCATTTGAGTTCCTGCAGTACTTTTGGCTCTCACGGCTTTTTTGCCATTCACCCATAACTGACGGTAATTTAGAATTTCTCCCGCCTGCTGTGGCGCATCGGCTTCCCAGACTGTTCCTACTTTTAAGCCGTTTATGGCTAGTGCCGATTTTTTCCAGTTCTTTATTTCGATTCCTCCGCTTAAGATTGGTTTGGCATTTGCATCCGCTTCAATAGTTGTTGGACTGTCAGCTGTTCCGGAATCTTCAGGTCTTATGAATAGAGGTTCGTTTAAATAATATGTTCCGTTCATTACAATAATACGGATTCCGTCTTTTATCGATGCATCTTTTAATCGGCGCAGTTCTCTTGCTTTTCTTACGGCCATATGGACCGTTGCCAAAGGACTTGCTTTTGTTCCGGGATTGGTGTCTTTACCTTGGGGTGAAACCCAAATTTCGGCTGCATTCAGTGAGAATGTGCAAATTGTTATTAAAAAGAGAATTAGAACTTTTATAAAAGTATTTAAACGCATTTTTTTATTTTTTAGGTAAAGCCGTAAAGGGTTTATTTCTTAACAGTATAAGACTTATAAATAAATGTATTTTTTAAACTTTTACCAAATGAGGGTACAATTTAACAGAACATAAAAATATAAGTGTCCTGTACCCTCCTGCTTTACATTTGATCCGTGGTATCAGTGCGTATAAATAAAAAATAGCAAAAAGCTGCAATTAACTTACAGACAGTCGCAATCCTTTTTTCATCTATTAAATATATTGTAAATATTTTTTATAAATTTGTGCAATCGATTACATTATTGTATTTTCGTTTTTTTACGAAACTAATTTTATAATTTGTAAAAAAAGTATTATCAAGATAAACATATCGTACTATTTTGATACATAAAATTAAACTTTAACTAATTCAATAAGAATGAAAACTAATCTAACTACCTTTTTCCGTATGCTTTTGGCTGTTTTGACAGTAAGCTGTTCAGGAAATGTGATAGCACAAAAGTCAAAATCCTATGACACTTATGCGAACATTGAGTTTAAAATGCCGAAGGTCGAGGAGCCGAAAATTCCAAAAAACACGGTCAACCTAAAAGATTTTGGTGCAGTAAATGGCGGATATGTTTTAAACACAAAAGCTTTTGAAGATGCCATTAATGCGCTTTCAAAAAAAGGAGGAGGGAAATTAATTATTCCTCCGGGAATCTGGTTAACAGGACCAATTATTCTAAAAAGTAATATTGAGTTACATGCAGAAAGAGGTGCACTGATAAAATTTTCTACAGATAAAAGTTTATACCCACTTATCGAAACTAATTTTGAAGGTTTAAACACCTGGAGATGTATCTCTCCTATTTACGGTAAGAATTTAGAAAATATTGCTTTTACAGGAAAAGGGGTTTGGGATGGCTCAGGTGAAGCATGGAGACAGGTTAAAAGAAGTAAAGTTACAGAAAGCCAGTGGAAAGATTTTGTTTCTTCAGGTGGTGTTGTAAATGAGCAAAAAACAAGCTGGTATCCATCAGAAGTATTTATGAATGCTTCGAAGGGAGGTCCAATAGACCAAAATGTTCGTCTGGATTTAAAAACCAAAGAAGATTTTGAAAAAATTCATGATTTCCTTCGTCCGGTCTTAGTGAGTATCCAAAACAGTAAAAGGGTGCTATTTGACGGACCTGTTTTTCAAAATTCTCCGGCATGGAACATTCACCCTTTTATGATTGAAGATTTAATCGTAAGAAATATAACGGTTCGTAATCCTTGGTTTTCACAAAATGGAGACGGACTTGATGTAGAATGCTGTAAAAATGTTGTAATCGAAAACTCCAGTTTTGATGTGGGTGATGATGCCATCTGTATTAAATCAGGAAAAGACAAAGATGGTCGTGACAGAGGTATTCCGAGTGAAAATATCATAGTAAGAAATAATATAGTTTATCATGGACACGGAGGTGTAACGGTAGGTAGCGAAATGTCAGGAGGTGTAAAAAACCTTCACGTATCTAATTGTACTTTTATGGGAACTGATGTTGGTTTACGTTTCAAAAGTGCACGAGGGCGCGGAGGTGTTGTAGAAAACATTTTTATTTCTGATATTTTTATGACCGATATTCCGTCTCAGGCGATTTCGTTCAACCTTTACTATGGAGGAAAATCCATAGCAGAAACTTTGGAAGAAGGCGGTGCAAAAATTGTCAATCAAAAAATGCCTGTAGATGAAAAAACGCCTCAGTTCAAAAACATTTCGATAAAAAACATCACAATCAAAGGAGCACAACAAGCTGTATTTTTACAAGGACTTCCTGAAATGAACCTTGAAAATATTGAAATCTCTAATCTGATTGCAAAAGCAGAAAATGGATTTACTATTGTTGATGCTAACGGAATCAAAATTCACAATGCAAAACTGGATATTGAAAAACCAAATGTAATTGATATTTACAATGGTAAAAACATGTCGTTTAAGGATATTGAATTCAATTCTACTTCACCTAAAGCCATTACTATTAATGGAGAAGCTACTGAAAATATAGAATTTGTTCCTTCTGCCAATTCAGATTTTGCCAAGAAAACAGTTATTGGAGAAACGGTTCCAAAATCAGCTGTAAAACTATAGTTAATTAAACTTTTATCCTTCAGTTGTGTCTAAGTTAAAACTAAGCACAACTGAAGTTCATCAAATTACTATGAAAACATCACAAAGTCTGTCCAGAAATAAGAGTTTATTATTTGGAATCTTACTCACCTCTTTTTCGTTTCTTTATTCAGCTGCACAATCTGAAAAAGACAAAAAGACGGCGGTAATCAGTACAAAACCATTTAACGACAGTATGAATCACTGGTATGGTATTGCCGATAAAAGTAATATCGTAAATCCGATTCCGAATCAGCCGAGATACGAAGAATCCGAATACACCAAAATAGCGGATAATATCATTTACTTTCAGCGTGATAATGGAGGATGGCCAAAAAATTATGACATGCGTGCTATTTTAACGTCTGAGCAGATAAATGATATTGTAGGTTCAAGGTCTGTTTTGCATACCACTTTTGACAATGGTACTACTTACACTCATGTCTATTATCTGGCGCAGGTTTATACACTGACTAAAATAGAAAAATACAAAACGGCCTGTCTGAAAGGAATTGATTTTATTTTGGAAGCACAATATCCTAACGGTGGATGGCCTCAATATTATCCTCTGGAAAAAGGATACAGCCGCCATATTACCTTTAATGACGGCGCTTATATGGGAATCATGAATTTGCTTGACAAAATAGTAAGCAACAGCCCTGAATTTGATTTTATGGATGCCGCTACTAAAAACAAAGTGAACGCTGCTTACCAAAACGGAATTGACTGTATCTTAAAAACACAAATTTCTGACCATGGAAAACTTAGCGCCTGGTGCCAGCAGCATGACGAGGTAACTTTACTTCCGGTATGGGCCAGAAAATTTGAACCGCCAAGTATCAGTAATGCAGAAAGTGTTGATATTGTTTTGTTTTTAATGAAAATTGAAAATCCGAGTGAACAGGTTATCAGAGCTGTACAAAGTGCTGTTAAGTGGTTTGAGGATTCTAAAATATACAATACAAGAGTAGAAACTTTTGAAGCTCCCGAGATGGATTCAAAATTCAAAAAAATTAAAGATGACCGCCGTGTGGTAAACGATCCTACAGCACCTCCAATCTGGACACGCTATTATGAATTAGGTACGGGAAGACCTTTGTTTTGTGACAGGGACAGTGTGTATCTTTATTCATTGGCAGAAGTAAGCCGTGAACGCCGAACCGGTTATGCATGGTATACCTATAATCCTGAAAAAGTATTGAAGAAGTATCCGGAATGGCAGAAAAAATGGACTCCTGAAACTGATGTCTTAAAAAAATAAAACCATAAAAAAAGCGTGAATTTAATATTTCACGCTTTTTTTATGAAAATATTTATTATTTCTAATTATTTAGTTTATAAAATGATTTAGCATTTTCAGACCAGATTTTATTCTGATCCTCAATCGAAAGCTGAGACATATAATCTTCTAATATTTTCACTAACTCTTTATAATCCGAAGCTACATTGCAAACCGGCCAGTCAGATCCGAACATTAATTTATCAGCAGTAAAGTTTTCAAAAATAACATCCAGATACGGTTTTAAATCGGATGGTTTCCAATTGTTCCAGTCGGCTTCCGTCACCATTCCGGAAATTTTACATTTTACATTTTTGAATTTTGAAATCTCTTCAATTCCTTTTTTCCAGGATTCAATATCGCCCGATTTAATATCCGGTTTTGCAATATGATCAATCACAAAAGCCTGCTCCGGAAAAGATTTTACCAAATCAATGGCAGCTGGTAACTGACGATGAAAAATCAGAATATCATACGTAAAATTGAATTCCTTCAAAGCTGCGATTCCATTACGAAATGCCGCTCCAAACATAAAATCATCCGCTTCTCCCTGAACAACATGTCTGAAACCTTTCAGTTTTTCAAATTGAGAAAAATGACTCAATCGCTCTGAAATATCTTCACTTCTTAAATCAACCCAGCCCACAACTCCTTTTATAAAGTCATTTTTTAAAGCGAGATCCAGTAAAAAATGGGTTTCTTCTTCAGACTGACTTGCCTGAACCGCCACGCATCCGGAAAATTGATTTTCTGAAAGCAATGGCGACAAATCTTCGGGTAAAAAATCCCTTTGAATCTTTTTCATCGAATCATCGATCCAGCTATCCCTAACCGGATCAAATATCCAAAAATGCTGATGGGAGTCAATTCGGTTCATACCTGTTAATTTACATCACTAATTAAAGCACGATCCAAATGTACGTAACCTCCTTCTACAAAAACAAACTGTCCCGTAGTATGAGAAGAACGGTCTGAAATTATAAAAAGGGCTGTATCTGCAATTTCTTCAGTTGTGGTCATTCTGGATTCTAACGGAATACTTTTGTTGATTTTTTTCAAAACTGCTTCGCCATCCGGTACGGTTTTGATCCAGTCTTCGTATGCCGGTGTATAACATTCGGCAATAATGATGGCGTTAGAACGAATTCCATACTGAATCAAATCAACTGCCCATTCTCTCGTAAGTCCAAGAACACCGCCTTTTGCAGCAGCATATCCTGAAGTTCCGCCTTGTCCTGTCAAGGCTACTTTTGAGCCAATATTCAAAATGTTTCCTTTTGATTCTTTTAGGTATGGAAGTGCAAATTTTACCAATAAAAAGTAACTTACTACATTCAGTTTCAAAGAATCCATAAACTCTTCGTAAGTAGCATCTAAACCGGCACCGTCATTTACCCCTACGTTATTGATCACAACATCTATTCTGCCGTATTTTTTCGTAATCTCAGCAACTGCTTTTTCCATCTGGACAGGATCAGTCACATCTGTTTGCACAAACAAAGAATCAATTCCTTTTTTCTGCAAAGCTTCAGCATAACCAAAACCTCTGCTGTTTCTGTCCACCAAAACCGGAATAGCACCTTCATCCGCTAATCGATTGATGATGGTTTCACCAATACTTCCTTCTTTTCCAGCCGAACCTGATACGACTACAATTTTACCTTTTAAATGTAAATCCATTTTTGTGTTTATTTATGGTTTAAATAGCTGTAAATATTTTTAACACATAGAAACATAGCTTTATAAACATACGAAAAAGGCGTTTCACTTGCATACAAACACATATCTATGTGTGAGGAACTAGTTTCTTTCAACTCTCTTTCAAAAAATAAAAAACCTATGTTGCTATGTTTTTAAAACTATAGTTTAATCTTAATTTATCTCGATTAACGCTTTAATAGTATTATTTTTTGGGTCAATCCATTTTGTAAATTCACCGATCATATCCTCAAAATCAGCTCTGTGTGTAATGTATTTTTTTGGATCGATTTTACCTTCTTTCAGACATTTCATTACATATTCAAAATCTTCGATGGTCGCGTTTCTGCTGCTCATCAAAGTAGATTCTCTTTTATGGAAATCCGGATGACTGAAACTCAATTCTCCTTTTTGAAGTCCGACTAAAACAAATCTTCCGCCATGCGAAATATAATTGAAAGCGCTGTTCATCACTTTTTGATTTCCGGTAGCATCAATGACTACATTCGCCATATCACCGTTTGTCAGCTCAGCTAATTTTGCTGCTACATCATCATGCAAAGGATTGATTGTTTCATCTGCCTGAAGTG
Organism: Flavobacterium flavigenum; assembly: GCF_027111255.2. Lineage (NCBI taxonomy): Bacteria > Pseudomonadati > Bacteroidota > Flavobacteriia > Flavobacteriales > Flavobacteriaceae > Flavobacterium > Flavobacterium flavigenum. The sequence goes on from NZ_CP114285.2 coordinate 2,483,432, forward strand.
CTTCTTTGCAAAAGTTAAGACGGTATTCATTGATATCCATCACAATCACTTTGGCTCCGGCAATTTTAGCAAACTGAATCAGTCCTAATCCAATAGGTCCTGCACCCATTACCAAAACGGTATCGGTTGCTTTTACAGCCGCTCTTCTAACTCCGTGTGCTGCTATTGCTAATGGTTCAACCAAAGCCAGTTCGTCATAATCCAAACCTTGTCCGTGAAGTAAATACTGTTCCGGAATCGTCACATACTCGGCCATTCCGCCATCAATATGTACTCCGAAAACTTTGATATTCGCACAACAATTCGTCAGACCATTTCTACAAGCTACACATGTTCCGCAGCTGAAATACGGAATAAAAGTTACTTTATCTCCCGGCTCAAAACCTTTTGCATTTCCTTTTATATATTCGGCGGCCAGTTCATGACCTAAAATTCTTGGGTATTCAAAATAAGGCTGTGTTCCTCCAAAAGCGTGAATATCGGTTCCGCAGACTCCTATTCTTCTAATTTTCAAAAGTACTTCTCCTTCTTTTGGTTCCGGCATTGGTTTTTCTTTGATTAGAAATTCCTGCGGTTTTTCGCAAACAATATATTTCATTTTATTTAGAATAAGCTTTAGCTACTTGTTTACTTGATCCCAGACCGTCCATGCCTAATTCGATAACGTCACCCGGTTTGATGTAGATTGGATCCGGCTTAATTCCTAATCCAACTCCCGGAGGCGTTCCTGTACTGATGATGTCGCCAGGAAGCAAAGTCATAAACTGACTTAGGTAATGCACTAAAAACGGAATTTTGAAAACCAGATTAGAAGTATTGCTGTTTTGGAATTTCTTTCCGTTAACTGTCAGCCACATTGGTAAATTATTTACATCGGCAATTTCATCCTGAGTAGCCAAGAATGGTCCAAGAGGTGCGAACGTATCACAACCTTTACCTTTTGCCCATTGTCCTCCCATTTCGATTTGAAAAGCTCTTTCGCTGTAATCATTCAATAAAGCATATCCTGCTACATAATCTAAAGCTTCTGCTTCTTCTACATAACTTGCCTTTTTACCAACCACAAATGCCAGCTCGATTTCCCAATCTGTTTTTTCACTATTTTTTGGGATTATCAAATCATCATTTGGACCACATAAAGAAGTCGTTGATTTGAAAAAGATAATTGGCTCAGTTGGAATTGGTGCTCCTGTTTCATGACAATGATCTACATAATTCAGTCCGATACAGATTATTTTTGAAGGTCTCGCAACTGGAGATCCCAAACGTACATCTTCTCCTACTTCCGGTAATGCTGGATTACTTTCTAAAGCTTTTTTTAATTTTTCTAATCCATTATCTTCGAAAAAAGCTTCATTAAAATCAGTTACAATAGAAGAAACATCATATCTTTTTTCTCCAATAATAACTCCCGGTTTTTCTTGTCCGGCTGCTCCAAAACGTATTAATTTCATTTTCTTATTTTTTTAAAAGTTGCTAAGCTGCTAAGGTTCTGTGGTTCTAAGGCTAAAAATCTTAGCAGCTTAGTAACTTAGAACCTTAGTAGCTTTTTCTAATTATTTAATTTTATAAATCCTCCATCAATAGGATAATCACTTCCTGTAATAAACCCGGCTTCGTCACTGCATAAGTAAAGGGCTAAAGCAGCAATTTCCTCTGGTTGTCCCATTCGCCCGATAGGTTGTGACTTTGAAAGTTTTTCGAAAATTTCAGCTTCCTTGCCCGGATAATTTTTATTGATAAATCCATCTACAAAAGGCGTATGCACCCTCGCTGGCGAAATCGAATTACATCGGATTCCTTCATCAATATAATCTCTCGCTACTGATAAAGTCATAGCCATTACCGCACCTTTAGCAGTTGAATAAGCGAAACGATCCTGAATCCCAACCCAGGATGCAATAGAAGCCATGTTTAAAATCACACCACCTTTTGACAATTGAAATTGTGGAATCGCAGCATACAAACAATTGTAAACTCCTTTTACATTTACATCCATTACTCTTTGGAAATCGATTTCCAAAGTTGTGCCGACTTTACCCACATGAGCGATACCGGCATTATTAATCAAAATATGGATATTACCGATTTTTTCAAATGTAGCAATAACCTCTTTTTGATCTACTACATTACACGCATATGAAAATACTTTTCCGCCCAATTGCTGAATATCAGCAACAGCTTCCTGAGCACTTTCTATTGTTAAATCAATAATATGAACTTCTGCTCCCTGTTTTGCGAATAAAGTTGCAATTGCCCTTCCTATTCCACTGCCACCACCAGTTATGACAGCTTTTTTATTTTGTAATGAAAACATATTATTTAGTTTTTAATTATCTATTTAATTCTAAAGCAGCCAGAATAAAAGGTCCGGTTACTTTAGGGTCATTATCTTTTCTTCTTTCATTAATATAATATTCGTAAGAACCATCGCGATAAGGTTTTCCTCCTAAACCTGCAACCGCGCAGGCATTCGTAATTTCAATTTCGCCATTTGGATATACTTTAACAAATTTTGAAGTCATACCATCAAAAGCTTTTTCAGCAATTTTTTTGAATTTTTTAGGCAAATATCCTTTTTTAGCTCCTTTTGCAAAAGCATAAGCAAACATAGCCGTACCCGAAGTTTCTAAATAATTACCTTCACGGGTTCCCATATCAGTAACCTGATACCATAATCCTGATGGATCCTGAAATTTTACTAAAGCATTCGAAATATTATTCAAATACAAAATCAGTTCTTTTCTTTTCGGATGATCCTTAGGAAAATAATCCAGAACATCTACCAATCCCATCACATACCAGCCCATTGATCGGGACCAAAAGTTAGGCGAAACACCGGTTTCTTTGTTTGCCCATGGCATTTCTTTACTCTCATCCCAGGCATGATACAACAATCCTGTTTTTGCATCCGTTGCCTTTTTCTGAATCAATTCAAATTCATGAGCAACATCATTCAACTTTGCACCGTTTTCAAACCTAACGGTATATTCTGCATAAAATGGTTCCCCCATATACAAACCATCTAGCCACATTTGGTTAGGATATATTTTTTTATGCCAAAAACCGCCACTTGGCGTACGAGGCTGTTCTTCTAATTGTTTACGCAAAGTCTGCATCGCAACTAAATATCGTTTGTCTTTAGTCTGCTCATAGATATCAAACAAAATTCGGCCCGTCGGTATATTATCAATATTAAAGGACTCATATTTATAAGTCTTAATATTTCCATCAGCATCTATCAATTCATCAGCATATTGCTTGGCATAAGCCGTGTATTTTTCATTCTTTTTTTGTTTGCCTAATTCCTGAAAAGCATAAGTAACCAAACCATGAACATAACTGATATGTGCTACAGGAGCATCATCAAGCATATACGATTGCGGGTGACGCTGCATTAAGGTTAATGCCATTCTTTCTGACCATTTCAGCTTATTAGAAATTGTATTTTGAGCATTTGAAATTGTTGTTACAAAAATCAGTAACGCAATTATTTTGGAAAGAAAAGAAATTTTAAGCATGATAGCTATTTTAAAAATTGTATTTTATGTAATTTAACGCAAAAATAAATGTGATTTTTACATTTACAAATATAAAACTTAATATTAATAACAACGACTTATTTTAAAAATCAATATCCGAAAACAGATATAATCAAAAGCAATATCACATTTTGGTTGTAATTTGTATAAAATATAAAAAACCATTACCCGAAATGCCAAAAAACAAATATATAATCATGGCATTTGAATCTAATTTCTATATTTGTAAATGTGAAAATCACATTTATTAAAATCAGACTATCATAATGAAAAAACTAAAAGGGATTACGTGGAATCATACCAGAGGATTATTACCAATGGTTGCCACAGCTCAACGTTTTACAGAATTAAACCCGGACATTGAAATTAGCTGGGAGAAAAGAAGTTTACAGGAATTTGCAGATGCTTCCATAGAAGATTTAGCCAAAAGATTTGATTTATTGGTTATCGATCATCCGTGGACAGGTTTTGGTGCCGATACAAAAACCATTCTACCTTTATCAGATCATCTTTCTTCAGAATATATAAAAGATCAGGAAATCAATACCGTTGGTAAATCATACGGAAGTTATGTTTTTCACAATAAATTATGGGCGTTGCCAATAGACGCAGCGACTCCGGTAGCAGCTGCCCGATTGGATATCTTAGAAAAAAAGGGCTTAAAAGTTCCGCAGACTTATGACGATTTACTAGCTTTGGCCAAAAAAGGATTAGTTGCTTTTGCAGGGATTCCGGTAGATTCATTGATGACCTTTTATTCTTTTTGCTGCAGTTTAGGTGAAGATCCATTTCAGTCTCAGGAAAAAGTAATCTCTGTAGAGACAGGAAAAAAAGCTTTGCAAATGCACCGCGAACTGGCACAACTGATGGATCCAGCTAATTTCAACAGAAACCCTATTCAGGTCTATGAAGCAATGGTCAATTCAGATGAAATTGCCTACTGCCCTTTTGCTTACGGCTATTCTAATTATTCACGAATTGGTTACAGCAAAAACTTATTGCATTTTTATGATTTGGTTAAATTGAATGACAAACCGATGATCAGCTCTTTGGGAGGAACAGGTTTAGCTGTTTCATCCTTTAGCCAGCATATTCCTGAAGCGATAAAATATGCTGAATTCACAGGATCATCACAGGTACAGCAGAATATTTTTGCTGATAATGGTGGACAGCCGGGACATTTACAAGCCTGGAAAAATGACCGAATCAATGGTATAACTCATGATTATTTCAAAAATACTTTACCGGCTTTAGAAAGAGCATTTTTAAGACCGAGATATTCCGGTCACATGTATTTTCAGGATCATGCAGGCGATGTTGTTCGCGATTATTTAATGAATGGTGGTAACGAAGAACAAGTTTTACAAGTAATGGATGCACTATACGTAAAATCTTTAAACTTATAAAAACATGAAACCATTAGAAGGATTAGTTGTTTTAGAGTTTTGCCAGTTTTTGGCAGGACCTTCTGCTGGATTAAAACTGGCTGATTTAGGTGCGAGAGTCATTAAAATAGAACGCCCTGTAAAAGGAGAAGCCTGCCGCCAGTTAAGCATCAAAGATCTTTTTGTTGATGATAGCAGTTTACTTTTTCACACCATCAACAGAAATAAAGAATCCTTTGCAGCCGATCTTAAAAATCCTGATGATTTGTTTTTAGTCAAAAAACTAATCGCCAAGGCAGATATTATGACCCATAATTTCAGACCGGGTGTAATGGAAAAAATCGGACTGGATTTTGAAACCACTTTAAACATCAATCCAAAAATAATCTACGGAACTATCACAGGTTACGGAGACAAAGGTCCTTGGGCGAACAAACCGGGACAGGATTTGCTTTTGCAATCACTTTCCGGATTAAGCTGGTTAAGCGGACGAAAGAACCAGGGACCAGTACCTTTTGGTTTGGCTGTAGCCGATTTGATGTGCGGAAATCATTTCGTTCAGGGAATTTTAGCAGCATTGCTTAAAAGAGCTAAAACCGTAAAAGGCGTTTTAGTGGAAGTGAGCTTATTGGAATCGGTTTTGGATGTGCAGTTTGAAGCGATAACTTCTTACTTAAATGATGGCGGACAACAGCCACAAAGAAGCGATGTCAAAGGAAGCGCTCATGCTTTTTTAAGTGCTCCTTACGGTGTTTATCAAACTAAAAATGGGTATATTTCTCTTGCAATGGGCGATTTGCTTTTTATTGGAAGTATTTTAGAAATCGATTTCCAAAAATATACTGATAAACACAAATGGTTTTCTCAAAGAGATGAAATCAGAGAATTATTAGTCGAAAAACTGAATACCCAAACAGCAGATTATTGGATTGATGTTTTGCAAAAAGAAGGAATCTGGTGTGGAAAAGTGCTTAATTATGAGGAATTAGACAGCCAGCCTTTTGTGAATGAATTGCAACTGAAACAAACCGTACAAAATTCGGCTGGAGAAAAATTGGTTACTACCAGAAGTCCGATACAATTAGACGGAGAGATTTTGACCAGTACAAAAGCCGCTCCTAAAGTGGGCGAAGATAATGTAACCATACACAAACAATTTTTAAACTAGCAGGATGAAACCATTAGAAGATTATTTAATAGTAGATTTTAGCCAGTTTCTTTCCGGCCCTTCAGCGAGTTTGCGATTGGCCGATTTAGGTGCGCGTGTTATAAAAATTGAGAAACCGGGAACAGGCGATATCTGCAGAACCTTATATACTTCTGATTTGATTATGAATGGGGAATCATCCGTTTTTCATACTATCAACAGAAACAAAGAATCATTTGCAATTGATTTTAAACAAGCAAATGAGCTCGAAAAATTAAAAAAATTATTGGCAAAAGCTGATGTGGTAATGCATAATTTCAGACCCGGAGTGATGGAACGCGTTGGTTTGAGTTATGAGGAAGTCAAAAAGATCAATCCAAATATCGTTTATGCCGAAATTTCAGGCTACGGCACAAAATCCGAACTAAAAGATTTACCAGGACAGGATTTATTACTGCAATCGTTGACTGCTTTGACCTGGCTAAGTGGCAATCAGGAAGATGGTCCCGTACCAATGGGATTATCAATTGTTGATATGCTGGCGGGAGCACATCTCGCACAAGGAATTTTAGCTGCTTTATACAGAAAAGCAACTCATAACATTGGAGCAAAAGTTCAGGTAAGCATGCTGGAATCGGCTTTTGATTTTCAGTTTGAAACCATTACAACGTATTTTAATGACGGTGGTGAATTGCCTGTACGAACACAATCGAATAATGCGCACGCTTATTTAGGAGCACCATATGGAATTTACAAAACTCAAAACGGTTATTTAGCATTAGCTATGGGCTCTATTCCAGTTTTAGCTTCGCTTTTAAAATGTGATGAATTGCTGCAGTTTCCTGAAAATAAATTTGAATTAAGAGACGAAATAAAAAATATTCTGGCTTCTCATTTACAAACTCAGGAAACTCAATATTGGCTGGATATTTTAGAGCCTGCAGATATTTGGTGTGCCAAAGTTTTGAATTACAAACAGCTTTTTGCAGAAGAGGGATTTCAGGTTTTGAATTTTACGCAGAGAGTCGAAATGCTGGACAGCTACAACTATAAAACAACACGATGTCCGATTAGAATAGATGGAGAAATTTTTACATCGAGCAAAGGTTCTCCAAAACTAGGACAGGACAACGAGCGAATTATTAAGGAATTTATTGAATCGTAATGGAAAAAATAAGAATCGCTGTCCGGAAATTTGATCCTTTTGAAACTACACTTCAAAAGCTGTGGGATTTGTTCTGCCTTCAAAATAATATTCAAATTGAAGCAGAAATGATTCCTCTGGAACTTCATGATTTGTATGAAACCACTATTACAAAAAAAGGTTTAAAAGAAGGAAAATGGGATATTGCACACCTCAATACCGATTGGATTTATGATGCTGTACACGAAAAAGCGGTTTTAGATTTGTATTCTTTTATAGCAGCAAATCCGCCGGAAAATTATCCTTACGGCTGGCATAAATCGCTTTTAAAATTACAGCAGCTGGATAACGGCACTTATGGACTTCCGTTTCATGATGGCCCGGAATGTCTGATTTACAGAAAGGATTTATTCCAAAACCAAAACGAGCAGGAGAATTTTAAAAAGCAGTATGGTTACGAACTTTCCACACCAAAAACCTGGAAAGAGTTCGCAGAAATTGCTTCTTTTTTTAATCGGCCGGAAGAAAATCTTTATGGATGTATTTTTGCCAATTATCCGGACGGACACAATATGGTTTTTGATTTCTGCCTGCAATTATGGACACGTGGCGGATCATTAATCAATCACAAAAATCAAATCAGCGTTCACAGTAAAGCTGCAATTGAGGCTTTGGATTTTTACAGAAAAATGGTAAACGATCCAACTGCTGTTCATCCAAAGTCAAAACAATTTGATTCAGTTCAGGCAGGTTTGGCTTTCGCAAAAGGAGAATCTGCTATGGCTATCAACTGGTTCGGATTTGCTTCAATGGCACAAGTGATTGAGGAATCAAAAGTAAAGGGAAAAATTGATATCACTTCACTCCCTTCCGATCCGAATCATAAAACGGCTTCTTTAAATGTGTACTGGTTGTATACTATTGGCTCAGGAAGTAAACATAAAAAACTGGCTTACGATTTTTTACGTTTTGCAACGACTTCTGAAAGTGACAAATTATTAACTAAAGAAGGCGGTATTGGTTGTAGAAAATCAACCTGGAAAGATGAAGAAATTAATGCTTTGATACCCTTTTATCATAAACTGGAAATGCTGCATGAAAATGCATTTACCCTACCGCAGACACCAATTTGGCCAAAAGTGTGTGAGTTTATCGATCACATGATTTTAAAAGCAATAAACAGCGACATTCCTTCAGCACAATTATTAGAAGAAACACATAATAATATTCAAAAAATAGAATAGATATGAATATTCCATATAAACCTTTATTGCCAGAAACAAAACAGCCGATTATTATTATTGGTGCAAGTGGCATTGTAAAAGATGCCCATTTGCCGGCATATAAAATGGCTGGTTTTTCCGTTTTCGGAATTACTAACCGAACAATAGCAAAAGCACACGCAATGGCGGAGGAATTCGGCATTCCGAATGTTTTTGAAAACGTAGCCGATGCTGTGAAAAATGCTCCATCCAATGCAGTTTACGATATTACTGTTCTTCCTGATCAATACATCGAAATCTTAGAACAATTACCTGATGGTGCTGCAGTGCTGATCCAGAAACCAATGGGTAATGATTTGGCTCAGGCCAAAGAAATAGTAGCCGTTTGCGAAAGAAAAAAACTAGTTGCGGGAATCAATTTTCAATTGCGTTTTGCTTCTTTTGTGAGTGCTGCCCGGTATATGATCAATCAGGGAATTGTTGGTGATTTGTATGATATGGAAGTTAAAGTTACTGTAAACACACCTTGGGAATTATTCCCGCTAATCAAGGAACATCCAAGATTGGAGATTCTTTTTCATAGTGTGCATTACATCGATTGTATTCGTTCTTTTATGGGAAATCCAAAAGGAGTTTATGCGAAAACGACCAATCATCCTTTGAAGAAACTATCTTCTTGCCGTTCTTCAATTATTTTGGACTATGGCGATTCGATACGTGTGGTTATCAATACAAACCACGATCATCATTTTGGTCCGAAACACGAAGAAAGCTATATTAAATGGGAAGGAACTAAAGGAGCAATCAAAGCCAAAATGGGCTTGCTGATGAATTATCCTGACGGTATGCCGGACGAATTTGAAGTTGCACTTGAAAAAAATGGTACTTACGAATGGGAAAAAACTAATTTGGAAGGTTCCTGGTTTCCGGAAGCTTTTATTGGTACTATGTCCAACTTAATGCGTTTTAAAGAAGGTTCTGACGACAAATTATTAGCAAGCGTTCAGGATGTTCTGGATACTATGAGAGTTGTAGAAGCCTGTTACATTAGTAATGAAAAAGGAGCAATTCCACTAAACGACTTATAAAAACGAATCCCGCGTTAACGATTGAAGCGGCATCCTTTTTTGGCTTTTTCTGCCAAAAAAGATACAGCGGAAAGCGTGTTAAAACGCCCAAAAAATTATATAAATATAGTGATTTGTGAAAAGTCATTAGTAATTAGCAGTTGAGCCAATCACTAAGGACTAATCACTAAGGACTAAAAAAACTAAAAACATGTATTTCAAATCAACATTTTTTGAAGATTACCAACTTAATGATAAAAGAGTTACATTAGGTCGAACTATTACCGAAACCGATTTTGTGGTTCACGCCGGACACACGGGCGATTTTTTCCCGCATCACATGGATGAAGAATGGTGTAAGACACAACCTTTCGGACAGCGAATTGCCCATGGCACTATGGTTTTCAGTATTGGAATCGGTTTGACTGCTTCTGAAATAAATCCGGAAGCTTTTTCTAAAGGCTATGACCGAATGCGATTTGTTAAACCGGTTCATATTGGTGACACTATTCATTCTGAAATTACGATTTCTGAAAAAGGAGAAGCCAAAAAACCCGATATGGGAACGGTGACCGAGCATGTAGAAATCATCAACCAACGAGGTGAAGTGGTTTTGGTATGTGATCACCTTTTATTAGTAAAAAAGAAATAATCCTAAAATAAAATCTAACTATGCAAGTAACTAACCAATCAGGCGACCAACACGAAGTACCGACAGAAGGCGGAAAAGGAAATCAATATCTTTTACCTTTTATTTTAATTACCAGCTTATTTTTCCTTTGGGGGATGGCACATAATCTGGATTCTATTTTGATTCCACACCTAAAAAAAGCCTGTGAATTAAATAACAGTCAATCTACATTGATTGATACGGCTGTCTTTTTTGCCTATTTTATTATGGCAATTCCAGCTGGAATGCTTATTAAACGTTTTGGCTATAAAAACAGTATTATAACAGGTTTATTAGTTTTTGCTGCAGGAGCTTTTTTATTTGTACCAGCAGCAAACTCAAGAGCTTATGAACTATTTTTATTTGCATTATTTGTAATTGGATGTGGCTTGACCATTTTAGAAACCAGTGCAAATCCATACGCAGCTATTTTAGGCCCTGCCGAATCATCTTCTAAAAGATTGAATTTAGCAGCCTCTTTTAACGGATTGGCAGCAATGGTAGCACCAATTGTGGGTTCATTGTTTATACTTTCAGGAACAAACCACACACCAGAACAAATGGCAGCAATGCCTGAAGCGACTAAAGCAGCTTATTTATTAGAAGAAGCTTCAGCAGTAAAACTGCCGTACATCATTTTAGGAAGCGTATTGGTATTAGTTGCTATCTTGTTTTATTTCATGCATTTACCATCAATGAAACCAAAACATACAGAAGTAGAAGTTAAACCAGGTTTCTTCTCTGTTTTGAAATTCTCTCATTTAAGCTGGGCGGTTGTAGCCCAATTTTTTTATGTAGGTGCTCAGGTTTGTATTACGAGTTTCTTTATCAGAATTGCACAACAAGGAGCTGGATTAGATGAAAAAACAGCCGGATACTATCTTGGAATTTATGGCTTCTTATTTATGGCTGGACGTTTTATTGGAACCTTCTTTTTGAAGTTTGTTAAAGATTATGTTTTGCTTTCCATATATTGTGTAGCTAGCATTTTACTTTGTTTAGTAGCCATTTACGGATCCGGAATTGTAGTTATTTATGCTCTTGGCGGAATTGGTTTTTTTATGTCTATCATGTTCCCAACTATTTTCTCTTTAGGATTGGTAGGTTTAAAATCGAATACCGAAACGGGTTCATCATGGCTGGTAATGTCAATTGTTGGCGGAGCTATTCTCCCTTATGGTATGGGAACATTAATCGATATGAAACATGATGATATTCAGGCGGGTTATATTATTCCTTTGGCATCTTTTGTAATCATTCTTTATTTCGGAGTATTTGGTCATAAAGTAAAAAACACTATTTCTTAGTTATATTTCAATTCTTTTTATAAATTTCCAAGGTGTAAACAATTTATTCCTTGGAAATTTTATTTTAAAACTTTATCATTCATAATCTAACATGAAAAAAACTTTACTTACTTTTTATTTATTACTTATTAGTTTCAGTGCAGCTTTACATGCTCAAAAAAACAAAACTGTTTATGATATTGTTGTAGCTGCTGATGGAAGTGGTTATTATACTAAAGTTCAGGATGCTTTTAATGCTGTACCTGATAATAATTCTAAGCAGACAATCATTTTTATAAAGCCCGGCACTTATAAAGAAAAACTAAAATTAACTAAAAACAAAAAAGTAAAACTTATAGGTGAATCATACAAAACTACCATTCTCACTTTTGATGATTATGCTGAAATTGCAGGAGGAACCAGCAAGTCTTTTAGTGTATTGATTGAAGCGGATGATTTTTTTGCAGAAAACATCACTTTTGAGAATACGATTAGCAGTGAATTACCACAATATAAAAAAGGAGGTCAGGCTGTTGCTTTAATGGTAAATGGTGACAGAGTTATTTTTCATAACTGCAAAATGAGCGGTTTTCAGGATACATTTTACCTTAAAGCCAACAAAAGAACGTATATTAAAGATTGTATAATTGATGGAACGACAGACTTTATTTTTGGATCAGGAATAGCTTTGTTTGAAAATTGTGTTATCCAATGCAGAAAAGATTCATACATCACTGCAGGTAATCATGAAGCGGGTAAAAGCAAATATGGTTTTGTATTCAAAGATTGTGTTATCATGAAATATCCTAAAGCAGCCATTTCAAAAGTATCTCTTGGAAGACCGTGGGGAGCTGGTGCAAATACAGTTTTTATCCATTCGTATGAAGAATCTATTATAATACCTGAAGGCTGGTCAATCTGGTCTAAAGATCCGGAAAATAAAGCCTATGACAACTGGAAAACTTCTTTCTATGCAGAATATGATTGTTATGGTCCGGGATCAAATTCAGATAATCGTATTTCATGGTCGAAACAGTTAAATAAAACTGAAGCGTCTGAATACACTAAAGAAAAAATATTCGCAGCCAACACAACTACTGCAACTAACCTTGAAGGAGATTGGAATCCGGTAATTGAAAAAGACAAATGTGATTCGGTATTACCTTCAAAAAAAGCCAAGAATGCCGATTCAAATTTAGAAAAAGCATTTAAATAAAAAAGACATGAAAACCTTTAAGCTCCATAACGTTTAAAGGTTTTTATATTTTTGATTATACACTTATCAATCCCATAACAAAAGCTGTTTTTAACGCTTCGGTTGTATTGGCTACCTGCATTTTTTGAATTATATTCTGCCTGTGGCGACGAACAGTATAAACCGAAATATTTAACAAGTCTGCAATCTGATCACTATTGCTTCCCTTTGCCACGTGAGTCAGTATTTCTAATTCTCTTTTAGAAAGGAGACTTTCTGTATAAGGCTTATACTTTTCAGATGATATAGTTTCTCCTGTTTTAATGTTTACAATTTTAGCATCAATCCCATTTCTTAATTCCGAATTAGTAGATGGTGCATACAGGCACAATGCAAATAAAACACTTCCATTGGGTGATCTTTTAAGATACATGGTCCGATGATTGATGTAATGCTTGTTTTTATCATCAGAAGAACGCAGCCGGCTAAAAGTACTGTAATTTCTATATTCTTCCCCAGGAAGATTTTTAAGATATTGAAAAAAATAAAGTTCTAAGGCATGGCGCTCGATTACATCCTCCGAATTTAACTTATCAAATATGCAGTCTTCAAAAGCAGAATCGATAAACAAATCACCTGAGAGTCCGAGTAATTTACCAAAATTACCTGCATAAATATAACTACAGTCAGCCTGAAAATCCGAAAGTACAGCTACGCATTGCTCTATAGAAACATAAGCTGCAGCCATTTTTTTATAATCTTCTACATCTAATGCTTCCTCATCCAAAAAAGTTTGTTTTAATAAAGTAGAAGTTAACTGATCTTCGATGGATATGTTTGCCATAGTTGTTCAAAAAAAATTGGTTAATTTTACGTATTGTCGTTATTGGAAGCAGAATGTACATTTGAAAAACTAAGTTAGACTATTTATACATTTAACAAAAACATTATGAAATCTAAATCAATTATCTGTTGCACTCTTTTCCAAATTATTTTATTTACAAGTTGCAACAATATTTCTAAAGAAAACAAAACACAAAACACTGACACAAAACCAAAAGACTCAGCAATTGTCCGTGGAACTCCATGCGATATCAAACTAAGCCAAATTCATTTTACAAAATCAATTAATGGAGCTGATACGCTGGCAAAAATAGATAATAAAGAAAACATATTATTTCATGTAGGCGAGAAAAAGGATTATTTTTCAGATCCAAATAATAAACTATCAAATAATTCAGCACCTATTCTTTTATCTAAAGTTGACAACACAAAACCATTTACGTTAACAGCAAAAATAAGCCCGGAATTCACTAAAAACGGTTTGTACAATGCCGGTGTATTATACCTTTATGTAAACGACAGTTTCTATCAAAAATTTTGCTTTGAACAAGATGAACGCGGTAATCACAGAATTGTCACGGTTCGTACAATAGCAACATCTGACGACAACAATCATGATGTTGTTGAGGTCAAAACTGTTTATATGAAAATTTCATCAGATACAGAAACGGTAGCAAGTTATTATTCCCTTGACAATAAAAACTGGCAAATGGTTCGTTTATACAAAAACAATTATCCAGCAGAAATCTGGACAGGAATCAGTGCACAATGCCCGGTTGATAAAGGCACAACAAGTTATTTTGAAGATATTAGCTTAGAACAAAAAAGCGTTAAAGATTTTCGTTTAGGAATCTAAAAATATTAAAAGACTATTAGAAAAGCGGGTCATTTATAGATTCGCTTTTTTTTTACCATATATCAAAATCATTAGATATAATAGTTTGATTAAGCTTTTCCGTATTCATAATTATTGCGTTTCCGAGAAGCTTTTAGTTTTTAAGACTGCAATTTCATAAAAAAACTCCAATGAGCCAGTTAGCCGATTGAAGTCTAGTTTGTACTCAGAGCGGGAGTTGAACCCGCACGGACATTTCTGTCCACTGGATTTTAAGTCCAGCGTGTCTACCAATTTCACCATCCGAGCATTTTGTGGTACCTCCAGGGATCGAACCAGGGACACATGGATTTTCAGTCCATTGCTCTACCATCTGAGCTAAGGTACCTCATTTTAAACAAAAAACCCTATTCATTTTCAGAATAGGGTTCTTAAAGAAAGGCGACGACATACTCTCCCACAAAACTGCAGTACCATCTGCGCAGGCGGGCTTAACTTCTCTGTTCGGGATGGGAAGAGGTGAGCCCCGCCGCAATAACCACCTTAAGGTTTTTGGTTTGTAGTTTATTGTTTTTAGTTTTCACTTATAACACCTGACTTATAACCGCTCGCGTCGAGCAAATATCTTAACATACTGAGATAAAAAATATAAATAGTTTAGAAAGTTTCTCCCTCCCGTCTTTTGGACAGGAGGAAAAGGGTGTACATAAGCTTACGGATTATTAGTACTACTCGACTATGACATTACTGCCTTTACATCTATAGCCTATCAACGTGGTCATCTTCCACGATCCTTAAAAGAAATCTCATCTTGTGGTGGGTTTCGCGCTTATATGCTTTCAGCGCTTATCCCTTCCCAACGTAGCTACTCTGCGGTGCCCCTGGCGGGACAACAGATACACTAGAGGTTAGTCCAATTCGGTCCTCTCGTACTAGAATCAGATCCACTCAAATTTCTAACGCCCACAGTAGATAGAGACCGAACTGTCTCACGACGTTCTGAACCCAGCTCGCGTGCCACTTTAATGGGCGAACAGCCCAACCCTTGGGACCTTCTCCAGCCCCAGGATGTGACGAGCCGACATCGAGGTGCCAAACCCCCCCGTCGATATGAGCTCTTGGGGGAGATCAGCCTGTTATCCCCGGCGTACCTTTTATCCTTTGAGCGATGGCCCTTCCATGCGGAACCACCGGATCACTATGCTCTACTTTCGTACCTGATCGACCTGTATGTCTCTCAGTCAAGCTCCCTTATGCCATTGCACTCTACGCACGGTTACCAAGCGTACTGAGGGAACCTTTAGAAGCCTCCGTTACTCTTTTGGAGGCGACCACCCCAGTCAAACTACCCACCAAGCACTGTCCCCCGCAACACGGGGTTAGGCCTCAGATAAACAAAGGGTTGTATTTCAACAATGACTCCACAACGCCTGGCGACGCCGCTTCATAGTCTCCAACCTATCCTACACATCATTTATCCAAGGTCAATACTAAGCTATAGTAAAGGTGCACAGGGTCTTTTCGTCCCACTGCGGGTAAACGGCATCTTCACCGTTACTACAATTTCACCGAGCTCATGGCTGAGACAGTGTCCAGATCGTTACACCATTCGTGCAGGTCGGAACTTACCCGACAAGGAATTTCGCTACCTTAGGACCGTTATAGTTACGGCCGCCGTTTACTGGGGCTTCAATTCAATGCTTCTCCGAAGATAACATCTCCTCTTAACCTTCCAGCACCGGGCAGGTGTCAGGCCCTATACTTCATCTTACGATTTTGCAGAGCCCTGTGTTTTTGATAAACAGTCGCCTGGACCTCTTCACTGCGGCCCCGATTGCTCGGGGCGACCCTTCTCCCGAAGTTACGGGTCTATTTTGCCTAATTCCTTAGCCATGAATCTCTCGAGCACCTTAGGATTCTCTCCTCAACTACCTGTGTCGGTTTACGGTACTGGTACTAATTACCTGAAGTTTAGAGGTTTTTCTTGGAAGCCCTTAGGCGCACTATCTCTTTGTCCGAAGACTCCGAGTACTATCGTATTTCACCAAAATCTACGGATTTGCCTATAGATCTTATAGCTAGGTACTTTAACGAACTATTCCGTCAGTTCGCGGCGCTTTCATCACTCCGTCACCCCATCACAGTAATTAGTAGTACGGGAATATTAACCCGTTGGCCATCGACTGTCCCTTTCGGGTTCGCCTTAGGACCAGACTAACCCACAGCTGATTAGCATAGCTGTGGAAACCTTAGTTTTTCGGTGTGCGGGTTTCTCGCCCGCATTATCGTTACTTATGCCTACATTTTCTTTTCCAGCCAGTCCAGCATACCTTACGATACACCTTCAACCCTGCTGGAATGCTCCCCTACCACTTACAATTGCTTGTAAATCCATAGCTTCGGTAATATGCTTATGCCCGATTATTATCCATGCTCGTCCGCTCGACTAGTGAGCTGTTACGCACTCTTTAAATGAATGGCTGCTTCCAAGCCAACATCCTAGCTGTCTGGGCAGACAAACCTCGTTCTTTCAACTTAGCATATATTTGGGGACCTTAGCTGATGGTCTGGGTTCTTTCCCTCTCGGACTTGGACCTTAGCACCCAAGCCCTCACTGTTATCAATCATTATATAGCATTCGGAGTTTGTCAGGAATTGGTAGGCGGTGAAGCCCCCGCATCCAATCAGTAGCTCTACCTCTATATAACTAAAATAACGCTGCACCTAAATGCATTTCGGGGAGTACGAGCTATTTCCGAGTTTGATTGGCCTTTCACCCCTACCCACAGGTCATCCGAAGACTTTTCAACGTCAACCGGTTCGGTCCTCCACTGTGTGTTACCACAGCTTCAACCTGCCCATGGGTAGATCACACGGTTTCGCGTCTAACACTACTGACTAAAGCGCCCTATTCAGACTCGCTTTCGCTACGGATCCGTGGCTTAACCACTTAACCTTGCCAGCAACGTTAACTCGTAGGCTCATTATGCAAAAGGCACGCCGTCACCCCACGAAAGGGCTCCGACCGCTTGTAAGCGTATGGTTTCAGGATCTATTTCACTCCGTTATTCACGGTTCTTTTCACCTTTCCCTCACGGTACTGGTTCACTATCGGTCTCTCAGGAGTATTTAGCCTTAGCGGATGGTCCCGCCAAATTCAGACAGGGTTTCACGTGCCCCGCCCTACTCAGGATACCACTATCTATTATACTTGTTACCCATACGGGGCTATCACCCTCTATGGCCCGACTTTCCAGTCAGTTCCGGTTCCGTGTACATAAAATATCGTGGTCCTACAACCCCAATCATGCCGTAACAAAATTGGTTTGGGCTAATCCGCGTTCGCTCGCCACTACTTACGGAATCACTTTTGTTTTCTTCTCCTCCGCCTACTTAGATGTTTCAGTTCAGCGGGTTTGCCCACCTATCGGTGTACTATGTCTTCAACATAGTGGGTTGCCCCATTCGGGTATCTGCGGATCAAATGGTGTGTGCCCATACCCGCAGCTTTTCGCAGCTTATCACGCCCTTCATCGCCTCTGAGAGCCTAGGCATCCCCCATACGCCCTTATTTTGCTTATTGTACCAATCATTCAATTAAGAATGACCGTTTTTTTTTGTTTTTTGCTCTTTGTATTACTACAAAAACAAAAAACGCTTTCTACTTTTTAAATTTTTCTTATCTCAATATGTCAATGAACTTTAACTTACCATTTTCATGATAGTTTCGTGGAGAATAACGGAGTCGAACCGTTGACCTCCTGCGTGCAAGGCAGGCGCTCTAGCCAGCTGAGCTAATCCCCCATTTTCTTAGTGATGAGTTATTAGTTATGAGTTATGAATTATTGCTCATAAGGCCTCAACCTCTAAAATTTCCTTTTTTAAGTTAAAAGAGTAGTCCCGGGCAGACTCGAACTGCCGACCCCTACATTATCAGTGTAGTACTCTAACCAGCTGAGCTACGAGACTCTGTTTTTACTTAATTTTCATTATTTTTTTAAATTAACAGCAAGAGTAATCGAACCTTACGATTCAGAAACTTCAAAATATCCATCTTTTATCCCCAACGTGTGTTGCCACTAACATATGGGGCTCTAGAAAGGAGGTGTTCCAGCCGCACCTTCCGGTACGGCTACCTTGTTACGACTTAGCCCTAGTTACCAGTTTTACCCTAGGCAGCTCCTTGCGGTCACCGACTTCAGGCACCCCCAGCTTCCATGGCTTGACGGGCGGTGTGTACAAGGCCCGGGAACGTATTCACCGGATCATGGCTGATATCCGATTACTAGCGATTCCAGCTTCACGGAGTCGAGTTGCAGACTCCGATCCGAACTGTGACCGGCTTTGTAGATTCGCTCCTGGTCGCCCAGTGGCTGCTCTCTGTACCGGCCATTGTAGCACGTGTGTAGCCCAAGGCGTAAGGGCCGTGATGATTTGACGTCATCCCCACCTTCCTCACAGTTTGCACTGGCAGTCTTGTTAGAGTTCCCGACATGACTCGCTGGCAACTAACAACAGGGGTTGCGCTCGTTATAGGACTTAACCTGACACCTCACGGCACGAGCTGACGACAACCATGCAGCACCTTGTAATTTGTCTTGCGAAAGATCTGTTTCCAAACCGGTCAAACTACATTTAAGCCTTGGTAAGGTTCCTCGCGTATCATCGAATTAAACCACATGCTCCACCGCTTGTGCGGGCCCCCGTCAATTCCTTTGAGTTTCAAACTTGCGTTCGTACTCCCCAGGTGGGATACTTATCACTTTCGCTTAGCCACTGAAGTTGCCCCCAACAGCTAGTATCCATCGTTTACGGCGTGGACTACCAGGGTATCTAATCCTGTTCGCTACCCACGCTTTCGTCCATCAGCGTCAATCCATTAGTAGTAACCTGCCTTCGCAATTGGTATTCCATGTAATCTCTAAGCATTTCACCGCTACACTACATATTCTAGTTACTTCCTAATAATTCAAGTCCAGCAGTATCAATGGCCGTTCCACCGTTGAGCGATGGGCTTTCACCACTGACTTACTAGACCGCCTACGGACCCTTTAAACCCAATGATTCCGGATAACGCTTGGATCCTCCGTATTACCGCGGCTGCTGGCACGGAGTTAGCCGATCCTTATTCTTACGATACCGTCAAGCTGATTCACGAATCAGTGTTTCTTCTCGTATAAAAGCAGTTTACAATCCATAGGACCGTCATCCTGCACGCGGCATGGCTGGATCAGGCTTGCGCCCATTGTCCAATATTCCTCACTGCTGCCTCCCGTAGGAGTCTGGTCCGTGTCTCAGTACCAGTGTGGGGGATCTCCCTCTCAGGACCCCTACCCATCGTTGCCATGGTAAGCCGTTACCTTACCATCTAGCTAATGGGACGCATGCTCATCTTTTACCGTTGTGACTTTAATAGTAGGTTGATGCCAACTCACTATACCATGGGGTATTAATCCAAATTTCTCTGGGCTATCCCCCTGTAAAAGGTAGATTGCATACGCGTTACGCACCCGTGCGCCGGTCTCTAGCACCGAAGTGCTATACCCCTCGACTTGCATGTGTTAAGCCTGCCGCTAGCGTTCATCCTGAGCCAGGATCAAACTCTTCATCGTATATTTTAATATTATATCACGACGAATATCTATCGGTTCTTTTTCGAATCTAACGATTCCATTACTCTTATTTCTTTTGCCTTAACATCTCTGTTAAGACGGCTGTCAATTCAATATGTCTACGAACGTATCTTCTTTTTATTTTCGCTTGTGTTTCAAAGCGGGTGCAAAAGTAGAAATTCTTTTTGTTTCCTGCAAGAAAAATTTAAAGTTTTTTTTGAAATTTTTTCAATCTCAATCTCTTCGTTTTTCCTACCAGTCTCTCAATGAACTTCCGTGTTTTGCGGGGTGCAAATGTAAAAAGCATTTTCAAATCTCACAAGCTTTTTTGAATCTTTTTTTTGTTTTATTTCTAAAACCTCGATTCCTTATTCTTGTCAGTATTTCGATGAACGCCTTCGCTGTTGCGGGTGCAAAAGTAGCACATCTATTTACATTTCCAACCCTTTTTTTTATATTTTTTCCATCTTTTTCAATCCTTTCTCTTAACTCACTGGGAACAGCTTCCTTACATTTTGAACTTTTTTATTGATCTGTAAGACTTTTCATTGTTTAAATATCGTTTTGACAATTTACATACGTTCTCAATTGTCGTTCTTATACATTTATTAACTTTTCAATCGCTTTTCTGAACTCTAATTATCTTTTGAAAACTGTTCCATAGCCCCGATAGTAGCGAAAATCCTTTTGTGAAGGCGTCCGGCTCGAAAAGATTGAAGCGGAGAGCGGGAAATAGCTACTTAATATCATCATTCTATTCCCTTAATTATTCATTGTACTATATATTAAAAAACCCGACACGTTTTTAAAAAATGCCGGGTTACTCTATTATGGATGTTGTATTATTAAATCAATCGAAACGAATTGCTTTTACCGGAGAAATCTTTGTTATAATATAGGACGGGATTAATAATACCAAGAAACAAATTACAATGGTCATTAAATTTAATAAAACTATATAACTCCAATTTATATAGACAGGTGCCTGGTTGACATAATAGTTTTCAGGATTTAATTGAATGACACCGAATTGCTGCTGAATCAACAATATTGAAATACCTATTAAGTTACCCCAAAACAAACCTCTTATTATAAGATAAAAAGCATTGTACAAAAATATTTTACGGACAGTCCAATTATTAGCGCCTAATGCTTTTAGTATCCCAATCATTTGTGTACGTTCCAAAATAAGTACTAGTAAAGCAACTACCATATTTATTGTTGCTACCAAAATCATGACAGCCAAAATAACGATAATATTAAAATCAAAGAGCTGAAGCCAATCAAATATATAACTGTATTTCTCAATTATAGTTTTAGTATCTAAACTTGAGGAAGTTTGTTCGTAGATTTGATTTCCTGTAATTTTAATATTATTGAAGTCTTTGACAAAAACTTCGAATGCACCAACCTGATCAGGTTTCCATTTATTAATTCTTTGGATATGACGAATATCCCCAATTATATATGTTGCGTCAAAATTCTGAAAACCGGAATTAAAAATACCTGTAATTTTGAATCGGCGGCTATTAGGCATCTTTCCTTGTTCATCTTTAATAAAAAAAGTATTAAAACTATCCCCTACTTTTAAATTTAATCGGTCTGCAAGAAATCTGGAGATTATAACATCTTCATTTAATAATTTAGAAAAATCCGGCAACTTTCCTTCTACTAAATATTCTTTTATATTATTCCAGTCATAATCGGCTCCAACACCCTTGAAAATAATTCCTTCGAAAGCATTTTCGGTTCTGATAATCCCAGCCTTGCTTGCAATTACCTGGATATGGCTCACTTCAGGAAGCGATTTGAAATTAGGATAGAAATCCTGATTTTTAGAAACAGGAATCAATGTTACATCAGAATTATTATTGTCATAATTCGAAATGATAATCTGGCCGTTGAAAGCGGAAACTTTGTCCCGGATTTTTTGCTGTAATCCAATTCCGGTTGCAACTGAAACCAACATCATGATAATACCAATAGCTATAGCTGAAATAGCAATTTTTATAATAGGAGCCGAAATGCTACTTTTATAATCTTTAGCAGTGATAAGTCTTTTAGCTATAAAATATTCGAGGTTCAATTTATAAGTTGTTTATATATTTATAAAGTCGGTTTATTTCTCTCAGTCAAAAATACGTTTAAAAAAGTAAAAAAGAATTGTAACGCGTAACAATTACAAATTATTTAAGCCTCTCATAATGGCATTTTCTTCTTCATTTCTTCAACAATATTATAAGCAGCCGGGCAAATTGCTACATTCTTCAAAGTAAGATCTGTAATCTGATGGAACTTTTTTCTATCTGTATGCGGAAACTCCCTACAAGCTTTCGGGCGAACATCATAAATCATACAATAATTTTCATTATCAAGAAAAGTACAGGGAACACTTTTTAAAACATAATCGTTATCTTCATCAATTCGAAGATATTGTTCGATAAATTGCTGTGGTTTTTGTCTGAAAGATTTTGATATTCTCTCAATATCTGCCAAAGTAAATAATGGCCCGGTTGTTTTACAACAATTGGCACACTGCAAACAATCTGTCTTTTTAAATTCCGCATCATGCAAATCCTGCATAATATAATCTAAATTCTTAGGTTGTTTTTTTTTCAGCTTATCAAAATACTTTTTGTTTTCGATATGCTTATCTTTGGCTAACTTATTTAAGTTATTTAAAATTTGTTTCAAGAGTATTAATTAATTTATCTGCAAAATTAAACAACTTTAAATTCGAAACCTTAAACTTTGAACTAAATTACAATGAAAGATCTTTTCGGAAAAGCCATGTTTGATTTTCAAACTAATAATTCACCAGAAGACATTATTACCGAGACTTCAATTTCTGAAGAAGATGAAATGAGCGTTGCCTATTTATTCCGCTCTTATAAAGAGATGCCAAAATTGGAACAAAAAGCGTTGCAATTAGCATTCGGAAAGACTTTAGATGTTGGCTGTGGTGCCGGAAGCCATAGCCTTTCACTACAAAAAGACCGGAATTTAGATGTGACTTCGATTGATATTTCGGAAAAAGCAATTGAAACTTGTAAATTGCGAGGTATAAAAAATGCCAAAGTTCTAAATATATTAGATGTTGAAGAAGAAAAATTCGACACGATTCTTTTGTTAATGAACGGTACGGGGATTTTCGGAAAATTACAGAACTGCAATAAATATTTATCTAAACTAAAATCACTTTTAAATGAGGGCGGTCAAATTTTAATAGACAGTTCAGACATCATTTATATGTTTGATGAAGATGAAGATGGAGGAAAATGGATTCCGTCAGATAATGATTATTATGGCGAAATTATCTTTACAATATCTTATAAAGCAGAAAAAGAAGAACCTTTTAACTGGCTTTACTTAGATTACAATACGCTTCAAAATGCTGCGATTGCCAATGGACTTAAATGCGAATTAATTTTAGAAGGCGAACATTATGATTATTTAGCCAGACTTACAATTTAGACTTTAAAAATGTTTACTTTTTACACCAACTGTGTAATTGACTAGTCCTAAATAATCGATACAGATTTTATTAGACAAAAATATTTAATTAGACACCTGCAATGATTTTTTTGCAGGTGTTTTTCTTTTATAAGTTCTCATTTTTATCTCTCTTTGGAGATGCATTTCATTAGGAGTCAGCATATAGTTTGAATAATGAGGTCGAAGCTCATTATAAATACTAATTGATTCCTTGATAATTTGATTTGTAATTTTATAATTTGGATTATATTTGTCAATGCAAAATTCGTCTTTTAGTATTCCATTAATCCTTTCTGCCACAGCATTTTCATAAGGATCTGAGTTTTGTGTCATACTGCATAATATATTGTTTCTAATAAGCTCTTTTTGATATTGATCAGCACAGTATTGGATGCCTCTATCAGAATGATGTATCAAGGGCAGATCAAAATTCTTTCTCTGCTTGAGAGCCAATTTTAAAGCCTTTATACTGCTTTGAGTATTCAAGTTATCAGCTGTATAATATCCCATAATCTTCTTAGAATAAGCGTCTGTAATTAAACTTAAATAAAGAGGATTATCTCTTTTTCCAACATAGGTAATATCAGATACCCAGACCTGTTCGGGTCTGTCTATGTTTAAATCCAAAATTAAATTCTCATGTTTTTTAAAGCGGTGATGTGAGTTGGTTGTTACATGATACAGCCGTTTAGGCTTTATTAATAAATGATTAGCTCTGAGAATATCAAAGAATTTATCCCTTCCAATTTTCATTAAATGGAGTTTGTCCAGCAAAAGATAATAAAGTTTCCGAGTGCCGATTCTCGGCATTACTTCTCTGATTTTCTGAACCATCAACACAACCTCTCCAGCTTTGTTATGCTTTGATGCCGTACTTCTATTTTTTCGATAATAAACCTGTCTGTCTATCCCGAACAAAAAACAGGTAAATGCTATTGTTTCTCGTTCTTTTTCTCGGAATTGGTCGATTGTTCGGGTACAGAGTTTTTTCGGATATCGATATGATATTCTTTTTCAGCCAAATCAATCATCATATCAAATAGAATTACTTTTTTGTCAGCCACAAAAGCCTGCTTCTCTAAGAATGCCTTTTGCTTCTCTAAAAGTTTTACCTGAGCTTCAAGCTCCATAATCTTTTGTTCGGGTGTTTTTGCCATCTTAATTGGGCTTTGGTTCTCCCAATCAAAGTTACCAAATTTTATAAGCCATTGAACAACAGTTGAACGGGATTGAATGCCATACTGTTTTCTAGCCTGAGTAATAGAAATAAATCCTTTTTCAATATCACTTACAATTTGAAGTTTTAACGACATACTGTAGTCTCGTTGACTTCGCTTAACATAATTTGAACTGTTTTCCATAACGATGTTTTTTTGTGTATCGTTATTTCAGGACTAGACAAATTCAAAAATAAAAAACTCTTCGGCATGAAGAGTTTTTTATTTTAAATTTTTATTCTTTTAAGGGATATTTAAATATTTATGTGTCTGTAAAGAAACTCTCCATTTCGGATTATTCATTACATATTCTACGATCAGAGGAGTCATTTCTTCTTTTTTGCTCCATTCTGGCTGTAGAAATAAAATTGCGCTATCATTTACCAATTCAGCCTGTTCTTCAGCAAAAATAAAATCATGCTTATTATGGATAATTACTTTTAGTTCATCGGCATTATCATAAACAGTCTGCGTTGGTAATTTATTTTTTTTAGGAGAAAGGCAAATCCAATCCCATGAACCGGATAAAGGATAAGCACCTGACGTTTCTATATGAACTTTTAAATTTTTATCTTTTAATTTACCGGTAAGCAAACTCATATCCCATGTTAGAGGCTCACCACCTGTGACAACAACCGTATCAGCATAAACGGAAGCATTTTTTACAATTAAATCCACATTTGTTGGCGGATGCAATTCTGCATTCCAGCTTTCTTTCACATCGCACCAATGGCATCCTACATCACAACCTCCAATTCTTATGAAATAAGCAGCAGTTCCTGTATGAAAACCTTCTCCCTGAATGGTATAAAATTCTTCCATCAAAGGCAACATTGCTCCTTTATTTACTTCTAATTGTATTTCTTTTGATAACATTATTTTATTTTAAAGTGCAAAGATAGTCAATTAAATACGGAACAAAAAAACCGATAGCTTTTGAAAACTATCGGTTTTTGTATTTTAATAATTGGATTAATTATTTTAAAGCTTTCACTGATTGAGCTGCGTAAGTATTAGCAGGATCCAAAGCCAAAGTTTTATTAAAATATTCAACAGCCTTAGCTTTATCAGTATTGGCATAAGCAGCACCAATTGAATTATAAGATTCAACAATTTTTTTAACAGTCGCTGGTTTAGCTAATTCTTCAGCTCCTTTAGCAGTAATTTTATTAACATACTCTGTATAATACTTGATAATCAAATCATCTTTATCCAATAAACTATTGATTCTGGCTTTGTAAATGTAAGCCTCGTCATAAGTAGGAGAAGCAACTAAAACTTTGTCAAAAGTAGCATCTGCATTTGCTAAAGCTGCTTTATCACGGCTTTCAGCAGGTTTTCCAGCATTTCCGTAGTAAACAGAAATTCCATAATACACAGCGTCATCTAAATAATTTTTAGATTCTGTGTTAGCTGCTCCAAGTTCAAAAATAGCGGCAGCCTGAGTGTATTGTTTTTTTCCGAATAAAGCTTTACCAAAATCGGCAAGTTCTTCTACAACTAAAGGTTCTAATTCAATTGCTTTCTTGATATCAGCAAAACCAGCATCGAAAGCAGCCTGATCTACTACACCTTCTGCATTAGTCCCTTTTTTAATTTTAGATAAACCTAAATATAAATAATCCCTTCCAATTACTTTGTTTGTAGGCACTTTTATAAAATCTTCAATAGATTTAATTGCCACATCAGGATTACCATTTTCATATGCAGCATATCCTAAATATCTGAAAATTCTAGGATTCACTTTATCTTCTGCAATCATTTTGTTTGCAACCTCTTCAAGTTTTTTATAATCTTTAACCAAGATTAAGAAATCAGCATGACGCATTTTAGAATCTAAAGAATAGTCTGTAAGACTTAAATATTTCTCATAATTCGTAATTGCATTTTGTAAATTCACTTTAGCAGTCGAAGGCTTATTTCTTGCCCATTTGTAATATGTTTCAGCTAACTCTCTGTAAACAGGACCATAATTAGCATTTAAGGCGATAACTTCATTGAAAGATTTTATTGCTTCATCATACGATTTGGCTCCTTTCAACAAAACTCCTAATTGCATTTTAGCTCTCAAAAGCGTTGGATCAGCAGTAAAGGCATCACGGTAAGCTTTATAAGCATCATTTTGATTATTTGCTCCGTAATATGCATCACCAATTGCTAAAAGAGCAGTAGCATTTTGTGGTTCAATAGCCAAAGCACGCTTAAGGACGGCAATAGCATTGTTGTAATCAGGATTGTCAGAATTAATATAGGCACGACCGATATAAATAAATTCATCCACATCTTTGCGTTTCATATCTTTTGTTGCCAAGCCGAAGTTAGCTTGGGCAGCAGCAGCATTTTTCTGATCCAAGTCAAGTTGACCTAATCCAATATAATTTAAATTCTTTTTATCTGATGCTTCTAGTCCATTTAAATAATAGATTTTAGCAGAGTCAACAACACTTTCATTTAAATATATATTCCCTAAAACAAAGTTAGCTTCACCATCAGAAGGTTTAGCTTTTATAATTGATTTCAGTAAAGACTTTGCTTTCTGAAATTGTTCTGCATCGATTGCTTTTTTAGCCTCTTTGATGTCTTGCGCTTTTACAACAGAAGCTGAAGCAACTAAGGCAAGACTTAAAATTTTGAATTTGTTCATCTTTATTGTAATTAATTATTTTCTTTATCGTTTGTAATCTGATTTCTAATCTGGAGTTCTCTACCAGGAGTTTTGACAGGCATTAAACCCGACTTCAAAACAATTCGCTGGCCAATATCTCCGGCAATGAAGGAAGCAAAGCCCATTCCTAATCCTGTGTATCCCTGACAATTTATGATATACAATTCACGTGCCAAAGGATATTTACCTTCAGCGATGTCATTTTGTGTAGGACTGTAATAATTATTATCCTTCACTCCTTTAACACTCAGAACGTTTATATTGTGAACTAAATCCTGCATTTCAGGAGCTGGCTGTGAAAGCCAGTTAACTCCCACCACACCAACCATTCCATCATTTTCAGAAACAAATTTTATTACTTCGTCGTTTGTCTTAAAAGAAAAAACACCATCAGCAGGAATATCTTTAACTTTGGCCAAATCTTTCATGTACCGTACTGTACTTGAATTAGGATTATCAAACACCAGACCTTTTATTCGAGGATTTGGTATTCCTTTCATGAAATCAACTACAGTCTTCAACGCAATCAATGTATCTTTATTGCTCTTATTGGAAATAAAGGCAATTGCATCAATCGCAAACGGTGTAACTCTTGGATTTATTTTAAGCTTTATAAATTTATCTTTTTCTGCCTGAGTTAAATCTCGCGCTGTAATAGCAACCTTTGTTTTTACATTCAGAAGGTCATTAATTACTTCTGCTTCAGATTTAGCCTTAGTATTTACTTTAGCATCATAATACGTCCCTTCAAAAACAGCAACCTGATCGTCGACAATTGGCTTCACTGTTTCATCAACTGCAATTTCTATCTTCCCTTTTAAAATCGTTTCATTATTAGAATCATTTTTACTTTTTTGATTACACATTGCAAACAACAAAATAAAAATGACTAAGCCCAAAACTTTAACATTCTTTAACATACTTATTCAGTGTTAGAATTTATTAATCTCAAAAATCGAATTGCGGAATATACTATCAATAAGATGCCAAATGCGTACCTGTACATAGGATCCATGTTCAATGGCAGTTTCTTCCAAAACATAATCATTAAACCCAGTAGAAGATAAATTAAAAAAAACAATATTCCTAAAACGAGAAGAAATCGCTCTTTGAGCGATTTCTTCTGAATACTATTAAGTATATTTTTTAACATTATTCTGCAGATTGAATAGTAATTGGCAGAGAGTAAAGTACCCTTACTTTTTTACCATTTTGTTCGCCTGGAGTCCATTTTGGGCATTTTTTAAGAACCCTGATAGCTTCAGCTCCAGTCCCGTAACCGATATCTCTCAAAACTTTAATATCTGTTAATGAACCATCTTTTTCAACTACAAAAGTAACATATACTTTACCTTTTAAACCTTCTTCTTCCGGAGTCTTGTAATTGTTTCCTACGAATTTGTAGAATTTCTCCATTCCTCCAGGAAAGTCTGGTTTTACTTCGATACCAGCTGTGTTGTATACGTTGTTGTCTTCCTGAACGATTTCAGCAACCGGACCTTTACCTACTGGCTCATCAACAGTTAAAACTGCATCCGGATCACCTTTGATAGTTTCAGAACCGATTTTCTTTTCCTTAAGATCCACAATTTTTGGTGGTTCCTCAGTAATCTCTTCAGTCTTAGCCACTACTGGCTTAACAAATTTCACTTGATCCACTTTTGGTGGCGGTGGTGGTGGAGGCGGCAAATTTGGTTTTACCGGCTCTTTTGGCTTAGGAGGTAATTTTACCGTCGTAATTTTAATATCGTTATTTACTTCCTCTTCACCTGAATCTGGTAAAAAGCTGGCAATAAGAGGTGCAGCAATAGCTAAGCTGAAAATAACAGAACCAATGATAAGCGCTCTTACCGTAGTTTTAGTGTTTGATTTTCTCAGCTCGTATGCTCCATATATCTTATTACGTCCTTCGAATACGATATCAAGCCACTGATTTTTAATAATATCTAATTTCATATTTCTTGATTATTAGGTTATTGACAAAATAAAATTGCTTTTATTTTTTCTCTAACAATTCTGTTTCTTTAGGTTGAAAGTCATTAACAATTGCATAAGTCCCAACTCCTGTAATAGCCATTTCATCCAAAATATCTACTAAGTTTTTATACTTAGATTTTTTACCTGGCTTGATGATTACGATAATCCCCTTATTTTTGTCTCCTGTATATTCAATTACAGACTTTTTACGAGCCAGTAATTCTTTACGGATACCGCCTTTTCCATACTCAATATCTTTAGGCCCAGCTATAGGAGAATCTAATAATCCCATATAATAGATAAGTTTATTATTCTCACCCATCATAATAGTCATAGTTCGTTTTTCATCAACTTTTATGTCCTTATTCTTAGTGTCATCCTCATCTTTATCTGGCAAACCTAAATTCATCGATTGCGGTTTTGACAACGTTGTGGTCAACATAAAGAATGTGATCAATAAGAATGCCAAATCTACCATTGCCGTTAAATCGACTTTCGAGTTTTGTTTTTTACTTCTTACTTTGCCACCTTTCCCGCCGCCACCGTCGCCGGTATTTAATTCAGCCATTTTAGTGTATCTTTTTTAATTAAAAATCTTTCCCTCTCATACCTGTAACTAAGTTAAAGGTATTTACTTTCTGGTCTTGTAAGATATCCATAATCTTCTTGATTTGTGGATAATCTTCTTTAGCATCTCCTTTAATTGCAATCTGCAATTCCTTATCATCTAAGTCAATCGCAGCTCTTCTTGAAACTAAAAGCCATTCTTTTAATTGATTATTTAAAGAATCAATCGGAATACCTGGCTGATTAGCTTTACTTCTGTCAGCAGCTTTCATATCGATAATCTGCTTTAGACTTGCAAGAGGCACACCAAAGTCATCCATTAATGCAAATTTCTCTTTATCCTGATCTGAAAAAGAAACGCCTAATTTATTACCCATTCCTTCAAGAGTTTTTTTACGCAACTCTCTTCCTTTTAGATCAAAAAACACTTTGCTTTTTCCTTCTTTATCTTTACCTACTGAGATGATAGCCAAATCTGAATCCGGCAATTTAGTCTGTACAGTAGATGATGGAGTATCAACAGGAAGTGCCTCTGGCACCTTAGCAGTAGCGGTCAAAATAAAGAACGTAAGCAAAAGGAACGCAACATCACACATGGCAGTCATATCTGTCGATGTTGACTTTTTTTTCATTTTTATTTTAGCCATTCTCTTTTTATTTTATTTTGATAATTAATTCTAATTATTATCAAATAATTCTAATTATTATCAAAAATTAATTATTGTCTTAAGCTTCCTCTGAATTTTCTGTAAGTATTAACGATTGTAGTACCAGCCTCATCGATAGAGTATGTTAAATCGTCAATTTTAGCAGTAAAGAAGTTATAAGAAACGATCGCTAATACAGAAGTAGAGATACCTGTTGCAGTGTTGATAAGTGCCTCAGAGATACCTGTTGCAAGAGCAGCCTGATCAGGAGTACCAGCAGAAGCTAACGCACCAAACGCTTTAATCATACCAGATACTGTTCCTAATAATCCTCCTAATGTTCCTAATGATACTAAAGTAGAGATGATAGTCATGTTTTTCTCTAACATTGGCATTTCTAATGAAGTTGCCTCTTCAATTTCTTTGTGGATTACTTCTGAAGCTTCTTCACTGTTGAATCCTTCTTTTTTAACGTCCTGATATTTAATCAAAGCAGATTTAATTGCATTTGCAACAGAACCTTGTTGTTTGTCACATGAAGCGATAGCAGCCTCAATGTTTCCTTCTTTAATACTTCCCTGTACATTTTTCATAAATGTATCTAAGTTAGCTTTACCTGCAGCTTTTGAAATAACGATAAATCTTTCAATAGAAAAAACAACAACCATTAAAAACATACCTAATAATACTGGTACAATGAAACCTCCTTTATACACCATTCCTAAAGTATTGATTGGGTGACCTGTTTCAGGATTACCACCTTCAAAGTTAGCTGAATCACCCATAACGAATTTCCAGATTAACCAACCAACAAAAACACATGCTGCAATAATGATTCCTGAAACCATTCCTCCTCCATTTGAAGTGCTTTCTTTTTTAACTTTAACGTTTGCCATTTTTTTTAATTTTAATAGTTTTAAATAATTTTTATTTTTAGTTATAATTTAACTTGTAGGGTAGCAAATTTATACGTTTAGTTTAAATAAAAAAACTTTTTTTAATTTAATTGAAGCAAATTTAACTTGATTTTAAAAAAGTTCTCATTAAATTGCCCACATCATTTTTTTAATAAAACAAAAAAAAGGTCAATTTGTAGAAAAATTACAACGTTTTAGTAAATATTCAAATATTCCTTTGCTATCTTCTTAAAATGTTGCGAAATTATTTTTTACATTATTTCCAACTAAAAAGGCCGGTTTAATGTTAAAAAAATCATATTAAAACCATTAAAACCTAAGCAATACTCTTATAATCATCTAAATCACGAACAAAAAATGAATAAAAAGGACAATTTTATTGAGGATATAAATAAAGGATATTCCTTTAAAGGTGACAGCATCATTTTAGGCGGTGCTATTCTGGACGGAGAAGCAACACCGGGAACGCATGTAAAAGTCCCTCTTAAAACTTTAAATCGTCACGGGCTCATTGCAGGTGCTACCGGGACAGGTAAAACGAAAACAATCCAGGTTTTTTCGGAGCAGCTTTCAAATGCCGGAATTCCTGTTCTGATGATGGACATAAAAGGTGATTTTAGCGGTATTGCAAAAGAAGGAAAAGAAGAAGGTTTTATTACTGAACGTCATGCTAAAATAAACCTACCTTATAGTATAGCTGCATTTCCTGTTGAGTTAATGTCATTATCTAAACAAAGTGGTGTACGTCTGCGTGCCACTGTTTCTGAATTTGGACCAGTACTATTTTCAAGGATTTTAGATCTTAATGACACGCAGGCAGGCGTTGTTGCTGTAATTTTCAAATATTGTGATGATAAGAACATGCCTTTATTGGATCTAAAAGATATTAAAAAAGTCATCAACTACATTACAGAAGAAGGTAAAGAGGAAATTGAAGAAAGTTATGGTAAGATCTCTACTTCAACCACAGGAACTATCCTAAGAAAAATAATTGAACTCGAGCAACAGGGAGGCGATTTGTTTTTTGGGGAATTATCTTTTGAAATTGATGATTTGATGCGAATTGATGAAAACGGAAAAGGATACGTAAATATCATTCGCCTGACCGACATTCAGGACAAACCAAAATTGTTCTCTACCTTTATGTTAAGCCTACTGGCGGAAATTTATCAGCAAATGCCGGAAAAAGGAGATGCTGACCAACCTGAATTAGTTATTTTTATTGATGAAGCTCATTTAATTTTTAATGAAGCCAGCAAAGTCTTGTTAGAGCAAATTGAAACGATTGTAAAACTGATTCGTTCAAAAGGGATTGGTATTTATTTTATAACGCAGAATCCAATGGACGTTCCAAGTGGTGTTTTGGCACAGCTGGGACTAAAAATCCAGCATGCTCTTAGGGCTTTTACCGCAAATGATCGTCAGGCAATTAAAAAAACAGCAGATAATTACCCAACTTCTGAATATTACAAAACCGATGAATTACTTACGAGTTTAGGAATTGGGGAAGCACTGGTGACTGCCCTGAACGAAAAAGGAGTCCCGACCCCATTGGTTGCGACCATGATGCGCGCTCCTCAAAGCCGAATGGATATTTTAACTACTGATGAAATTGAAGAAATAAACAACAAATCCAAATTAGTTAAAAAATACAGTGAAGAAATCGATCGTGAAAGTGCCTACGAAATTCTGAACAAAAAAATTGAAGAGGCTGTACAGGCAGCAACAGAACAAGAAAAACAAGCTCCTGCTAAACCTTCAAAAACAGAGCCCAGCACTACCGAAGTAGTTACAAAATCTGTTCTTAAAGTTGTTACAAGTGCTACGTTTATAAGAGGCGTTTTTGGAGTTTTATCGAAATTCTTAAAAAAATAAAAAACAATTACAATGTCAAAAATCAATTCAGAAATTGATTTTTGACATTGAATTTATTTGTGAAGCAATTCCAGAATCCTGTTTTCAACTTCTGGTGAATTCCAGATGTTTTCGATATTATCTAATTTTAAAACTTCTTCCATGATTTCGTTTTGGAAATCTCCTATCGCCAGAGCCTCTGCGTAAGGACGATCACTAAATGTTACACGACTATATAACGGAATCCATTTATCAGGATGTTTGTCTGAAAAAACTTTTTCTATCTTCTTTTGCAGCAAAAATTTCTCATCTGCCGTTTTAGTGCTCATTTCTATAAAATTGCGATAAGAAAGTTCTGCAATCGCATCTGCATTTGGCTTACGCGAAATTTGATATTCTGAAAAAATCTTTGTCCAGTCGTCACCATACCTTTCAATCATTTCATTTAAAACCGAAATATCTTCAAAACCGGCATTCATTCCTTGCCCGTAAAACGGAACAATGGCGTGACATGCATCTCCAATTAATGCGATTTTATTTTCAAAAGTCCACGGAAAACATTTCATCGTTACCAAAGTACTCGTTGGATTTTTAAAGAAATCATTTGCCAGTTCCGGAATTACCTCAATTGAATCCGGGAAGTTTTTCGTAAAAAAATCTTCTACCATCTCCCGGTCTGTTAATGAAGCAAATGAATTTTCTCCTTCAAAAGGCATAAATAAAGTACAGGTAAAACTTCCGTCAAGATTAGGAAGCGCAATCAGCATATATTCTCCTCTTGGCCAGATATGAAAAGAGTTTTTATCCAGTTTATGCGAGCCATCTGCATTTGCCGGAATATTAAGTTCCTTATAACCCATATTCAAAAATTCCTGTGAATAATTGAACATGCTCTGACGCTGCATTCTGTGGCGAATCCTGGAAAAGGCACCATCGGCCCCAAAAACCATATCAAACTTTCTTTCTTCCCACTCCCCTCTTTCGGTTTCTCCAATGT
The DNA here is from genome assembly GCF_027111255.2 of Flavobacterium flavigenum. Classification (NCBI taxonomy): domain Bacteria; kingdom Pseudomonadati; phylum Bacteroidota; class Flavobacteriia; order Flavobacteriales; family Flavobacteriaceae; genus Flavobacterium; species Flavobacterium flavigenum. The sequence goes on from NZ_CP114285.2 coordinate 2,517,717, forward strand.
GCAAAGTCGCATCATTCAAAGTAACATCCCAAACCTTCTGTTCAAAATAAAATTCGGCACCTGCCTCTTCAGCCAGGTCAATCATTCTTCGGTTTAGTTTTCCTCTTGAAATCGAATATATCGATTCTCCTTCCTGACCGTAATTCTGAAAATTAAGTTTATCAACCAAATGAATCGCGCGCTTGTCCATCGGAATTGCAATTTCACGAACCGAGTCTCCAATACCAACTGCATCCAGCGCTTTCCAGCCCCGATTGGACATAGCAAGATTTATAGAACGTCCGGAGAAATTGATTTGGCGAATATCCGGACTGCGATCATAAACATGAACAGTATGTCCGGCTTTTTTAAGATAAATTGCCAAAAGTGATCCTACGAGTCCGGAACCAACTACAGCAATTTTTAATGGAGTTTGCATCAAGGGAAAATCTAATATTGGGTCGTAAAAATAAGTAATAATTATACATAAGCTTTAAAATACAGCAATTATTTGCCGTAAAGGCTACGAAAATCTAAATATTTACATGGGCATGACCCGCTGAAAAAGCGGGCCGGGCTATTCGCTAAATCTTTTGTTCCGTTTCTCTTCACAAAAGGATACCGCTGCTATCCCTCATGCGGCACTCACTTTCATAAGGAAATCCTTTTAATGATTTATCAATAAAAAAAACACCGCTCTTGAAACCAAAAGCTAAATCAACCGTCTAATATTTTATGAGATAAATCAATTCATTAAAAAATCGTAAATTAGACACAACTTACTGAATATCTAATAATTAAAAAAAATAATCAATCAAAAAACGAATCAGTCACTATGAAAAAATCAATTAAACTAATCTTGCTGTTTGCAATTATTCATCTATTCACATCAACTATTTTTGCCCAGGATAAAGCAAAAAAAATCGAACAGCTTTTAAACAAATACAATGAATATGGCCTTTTTAATGGTTCTGCCTTAGTTGCTGAAAACGGAAAAGTTATTTTTAAAAAAGGGTACGGTTTTGCCAACATGGAATGGAATATTCCAAATAAAACAACTATAAAATTTAGATTAGGTTCAATAACCAAACAATTTACAGCCTTACTGATTGTGAAACTTGCCGAAGATGGCAAACTTAAACTTGATGCCCCGATTACTGCATATTTACCGGATTACCCGAAAGAAAACGGCGACAGAATAACGATTCATAATCTACTGACACACACATCCGGGATTCCTAACTATACAGATGCCCCTAATTTTTTTAAAGATAAAAGCAGAAATCCCTATACTCCGGAAGAATTTGTAAAAACATTTGATAAACTGCCTCTTCAGTTTAAGCCAGGCGAAAAATTCAGTTACAGCAATTCTGGTTATTTTTTACTGGGCTATATTATTGAAAAAGTTTCGGGTAAAACATATGAACAATATTTGCAGGAAACTATACTTACCCCTTTAAAAATGGTCAATACAGGTTATGACCATAGTGATATCATCTTAAAAGACAGAGCGGCGGGTTACGAAAAACAAGGAAAAAGCATTCGCAATGCTCCGTATATAGACATGAGTATCCCGTATGCAGCCGGGTCTTTATATTCGACTGTTGAAGATTTATATCTTTGGGACCAATCGTTTTATACAAATCAATTACTCTCTCAAAAGTCTATGGATTTATTGTTTAAACCTTACATCAATACTGGCGGAAATGATTCCTATGGCTACGGATGGTCTATAGAAGAAGCTTCAAATGGCACTCAAAATAAAGTAAAAGTCATCGAACATGGCGGAGGAATAAACGGTTTCAACACCATTATTTCACGCATTCCCACGGACAAGAATCTGGTTGTGTTACTGAATAATACAGGCGGAACAGTTTTAAACGAAATGAATGATGCAATTCGTGCTATTTTATATAATCAGCCTTTTGATCAGCCTAAAAAATCATTAGCACTTGAATTACTGGATGTTTTTATGACAAAAGGAACTGTTGATGGCCTTGATGCTTATACAAAGTTAAAAAATGATCCGACCTATAAAATCAAGGAAGGCGACATGAACAGAGTTGGATACTTATTATTAACGGCGGGAAAAAAGAAAGAAGCAATCGAAGTTTTCAAAATCAATGTTGTCACTTTTCCTAAATCAGGCAATGCTTACGATAGTTTAGGAGAAGCTTATTTAGCCGATGGTGAAAAAAAACTAGCCATAGAAAATTATTCAAAATCTATTGATCTTGATCCTACGAATGAAAATGGAAAGAAAATTTTATTAGAAATTTCAAAAAACTAACCATAATTAAGGATTAGTCTATTATACAATATCTCTGTATAAAAATCTGTATTTTAGATTATTGCTAACGAATAAATAATTAAGATGAAAGTTCATACTACAAATTATGAGAATACATTTATTGAAGCTGCAGAAGATTGTCCTGTAAAAAATGGGGAAATCCCACCACTAAAAGGTAAAAATAAAACAATCGCCAATATTGAATTTGAAATGATTAGCAAAAACCCCTACAAGTATTCATCTGATGATGTTTTGTTTCAGGTTTTTGCAGAAAAAAATGATCTGACAAAGTCAGATTACAAAAATGCAAGGGAAGCCTTTTTTTCTAAAGGCCAAGCATGCCTAAGAGCTTCACCTTTAACAAAACGTTACGGCTGGGGAATTCATAATGATGAAAATGGAAAAATCGCCCTTTACGCAATGGAGACCCCTCAATATGAAAAATATTTAAACGATAAAAACATTAAAGTTGTAAAAGCAATGCGAAGCTCCAGAAAATAATTCTGAGATAAGGCTATAATGCATTATAACTATTATTATATTACTCCGACAGTACAATTTTTAATTTGTATTGTCGATTTTTTATTAAAAGTCATTATTGTAAATCGAATATTTAAAGCAAAAAATATTATTTTAACGCGACCCTAATCAATATGCAACTTTAATAACCTATGAAAAGCTTTACTAAGTACCCTTCTTTGATTTTATTACTATTTATGTTTATACCTTGTATAAGTATTTCACAACAATACAAGACTGCAGTACAAATGCCCACACAGCAAAATGCAATTATTGTCAATAAAATTATTGAGGCAACTCAATACAAAACTTATTTTGTTGATTATTGCTTAAATAAAATAAACGAAACTGCCAGCAAAGAAAAATGGGATGAACAAAAAACTGTTGAAATAACAGAGACAATTAACTTTAGAAACTTCAGGGATGCTGTTTATAATTTATTTGCATTTCATGATGAAATAGAACTGGAAACACTTTTAAAAACATACCAAAAAGATAAAATATATCAGACTACCAATATCATGACAACCAACAAGGCACTTAATTACAACCTTGACATATATGCCAGGGATATTGTTAAGGGAAAATATATTTCTAAATAAGCTGCTGAGATTATTAGGTTCTAAGCTTTCTTAGAACCTAAAAAAAATCTACCCTTTAGGTTTAAAAACCAATTTTGTCGAAGTCCTTATAATCTCGTCTTTATTCAGTTTCATCTTTCTAAACTTTCCGGCGTTGTACATTTCTGCCTGATCATCATAATGTTTGCTAAATGGGTTTCCGGATTGACCGGTCGGTAAGATGCTCCAACTGTTTTCTATATCCGAAAAATCAACGACTCTTCTTGTCGAAGGACCGCCTTTTACATAATATTTTGCTTCGCCATTATATCCAAAAAACAAATTATTGATTACTTCATTGGAACCCGGAGAATTGAAAGGTCCCACATTAAATAACTTTCGGAGTGCTGCAATTTTCCCTAATGGATGTTCGTGTTCTACCGTATGCACTTTTCCCCAATTCCAGTCAGAAATATTTTCACCTAACTGATTTTGCAAAGCAACGATGGCATCTCGGAATGCTTTTGAAACAACAACAGTTCTCGTTTCTTTTATATTTTTGGTTTTGATGTTATCCCACCAAACTGAATTTTCATTTTTGATCTGATTGGCAATAACTTGTTTTCCTAAAGAAATTCCTAAAAAAAGATTGAAATTGTCTTTACCCATTTCGTCTTCAAAAGTATTTTTCAAATACAGATAAATCCACTTGTTGTAAATCGTAGGCGCGACATCCTTTATATTCGTCGTTCCCTTCCATGATTTTAAAACTTTCAATGCTTCTTTTTCTTTGTTTGAAAGTGGTTTTGAATCTAAACCCGAAATGAGATCTTTAACCACACCAACCGCAACATCAGAAGTGTTATCGTAAATCATCTTACTGATCCCTTCTTTGTCCCAATCGGATTTTGCGTCCAAAAGTCCCGAAATTCTTTTGGCGCGGTCTTCTGGCAAATAATATCCTGGGTAAAGAAATCCATTATCAATAGCTTCTGGCTGATTATTGGCAGAATAAACATATCCCCATTTCGGATTTTCAGCTGAAGGATTTTTTTCAAAATCTAAAAACCTGGTAATATCATCTTTACCTGTTGAACCATCTAAAATTAAATGTGTATTTATACCCTCATTATGCCTGTATAATTTCCCGCTCGCCCACCATCCAACATTACCTTTTGCATCGCCATACATTACATTTAACCCTGGTGCAGCGATCAGACTAACCGCTTTTTTAAAATCGGCAGTATTTTTAGCATGCGAAAGTCCGTAAGCTGCATCTAAAATCAAGATAGGCTCTCTTGTATAAGTCCATGACATCGCAATTGGATTTTTCTTATCTAAGCGTTCAATTAAATCATTCATAACAGGTCCGTGGCGCGTTATTTTAACTGTAAGAATAACATCTGAAGAATCTTTTACTTTTATTGTTTTTTTTCTGATTTCATATTTGCTAAAACCTGTCGGCGTTTGGTATTGAGAAGGGTCGCCTGTTTTGTTTTTTTCCTGATAAAAATCGATATCATCATTTTCGAACATTGTCAGACCATAAGCATAATCCCTGTTATGTGCCAAAAGCGGAAATGGAGTTCCTGCCAGGTAACAGCCATACAATTCTTGCTTCGGTGTAACTAAATGTGCTTCATACCAGGTTCCAGGCTGAGAAAATCCGATATGTGGATCATTTGCAAAAATAACTTTTCCTGTTTTGGTTTTATTTGCTCCCACAACCCAGCTATTGCTTCCAACAAACGGTGGAACTGGAGATTTATCCAACAGAAGAGCAACTGATTTTGCTATCTCAGTATATTCTTCTACATTTTCTTTTGAGTTTTTAATTTGTGTTGTATTGAATTCGCCTTCGATTCCTAAGTCTTTTAAATATTCAACACCATATTTATCCCGGATTTCTGTAAGCAAGGGATCCGTTTTTTGCGCCATTGCAAAACTAAAAGACATATAACCGAAAATATTATACACATCTTCTATGGTAAATTTTTGCTTTTTTACGCCTACCAAAGTAAATTCTATTGGAGTAACCCCATTCTCTAAATATTGATTTATTCCGTCAAGATAAGCCTGGGTAAGTTTATAGCTTTCGCTGTTTTTATCTAATTTCGCAATTGCTTTTGCAGAAGCTTCTTGAATACCAATTCCGGCAAAAAATGTATCATTTTTAAGTGCGACACCTCCAAAAATTTCAGATAAACGTCCAGGAGCAATTCGGCGCAGTAATTCCATTTGCCATAATCTTTCCTGGGCATGAACATAGCCTAAAGCAGTCATAGCGTCTTTCTCTGAATCAGCATAAATATGAGGCACCCCAACATCATCAAAATATACGGTAGTTTCTTTTTTGAGATTTTTTAATTGTACTTCCCCTTCATATTGGGGTTTCAAATGAAAAATATAAGCAAATAAACTTATCGCAGTAACGACCAACAGTACCAAAACTGCTAACAAAATCTTTTTAATTATCTTCATACTCAAAGCTTAGGAAAAGTAATATTATAACTTATAATCTAAATAGTGTAAAAAACAATATTATTTAAAAACCTAAATTTATGTAATTAATACCAATACGATATAATGTCAATCTACAAAAAAATAGCAATCGGTTTAATTTTTGTACTTCTTGTTGGAATATTTCTCAACATTGGTCTTAACTACTGGATCAAAAAGCAGCTTCCCATTATTATTCACGAGAAAAACAACACGGCTTATGATATCAATTATGAAAAAATTGAAGTTTCATTATGGTCCAGAAATATTTATACAGAGACATTATTGGTAAATCCGAAAAACGCACCGAAAGACAGCAAAAATGGACTTTTTTCTAAAATCGAGTCCATTACAATTGAGCATTTCAATATTTGGGATTTGGCTTTTAAGGATATCATTCAGGCGGAAAGCATTATTATTAATAAACCCCGTGTAATTCTATATAAAAAAGGTGAAAAACTTTTGAACAACAGCAAAAGCATTAAAACACAAATTATTGAACCTTTCAGAAAAATAATTGCTGTTTCTAACATCTATTTGAATGATGGAACAGTCGATGTTGTTTCTTTAGATACTGAAAAACCAATTTTTAGCGTTAAGAAAATCATATTAAAACTGGAAGGAATTTTAATTACGGATGCTACCCTTAAAGAAAAAATTCCAATTCAATATAAAACTTATGCCCTGGTTATTGATAGTTTATTTTACAGACCAAGTGCTTTTTACCATATCAATATTGGTAAAATAAGTACTGAAAAGAACTTTTTAAAAATCAATAATTTCTCTAATCTTCCTCAATTTAACCGACGTGATTTTACGAAACGCCTAGAAAAAGAAAAAGACATTTATACACTTAAATTTGATTCGGCCCAAATTAAAACAATGGACTGGGGCTTTAAGAATGACCGCTTTTTCTTCAAGGCAAATTCGGTTGTAATAAATCATTTTGATGCCAATATTTATCGCGGCAAAATGCCAAAAGACGATTTAAGCAAAAAATATCTTTACAATCACTTATTACGAAATATTAAATTTCCGCTTCAAATTGACACTTTACAGGCTTTGAAATCAAAATTGGTTTATGAAGAAGAAATAGATTTTTCTAAAGGGCCCGGAGTTCTGAATTTTGATAAATTTAATCTACAGGCAACCAATCTAAGAAGTGGCTTTGGCTTAAAAAAAACCAATGATGTTAAGATTAAAGTAAATTGTATTTTCATGAAAACTTCACCTCTTAATGTCGACTGGAGTTTTAATGTTTTAGATAAAAAAGACAGTTTTCATATTCAGGGCGTAATTTCAAATTTTGATGTTGCGACAATGGGACGATTCAGCAAGCCTTATATGAATGCATCATTCACAGGAGTTTTTAACAAATATCGCTTTAACTTTTATGGGAATGATATTATTTCAAAAGGAAATGCTTCATTGGATTACCACGATCTTAAAGTGAAATTATACAAAAAGAAAAAGCCTGAAAAAGAAGCCCAACTCAAAAGTGCTATCGTTAATCTGCTAGTTAAAAATGACTCAAATGACAAGACAAAAACTGCTGATGTTGAGTTGGAACGTATTCAGGAAAAATCCTTTTATAACTTTTTATGGCGCAGTATAGCTGAATCCCTGAAGAAGATTCTGATTTAAATATGAACGAATCTTAAACCTGACAATTATCAGGTTTAGAGAAAATGTTTTTTTCAATCTTTGTTTTTATTTTTAATTGAAAACAAATGACAAAGAAACGTTTACACACTTTTCATATTCCGGTAATGGGACTTGCTTATACCATTGATAGTCCGATTCGGGTGGCGCAATATGGCATTTCGTCTGTAATATCAATTGCAGACGATGATCTGATTGAGAAGATGCGTAATTTTTACAGTGCCAAATTCAACCTTCCGTATGAAGAAATAACCCAAAAATTTCACGATTACCGGGCTGAAAGAATTACATCTTATCTAAATCTGGTTGATACAATCGTAAAAGAGAAATTCGAAAATTTTAAATCCGAAATAGCCGGGAGCAAAACTGCTTTAGAAAACTTTATTGCGATGCTGCCGAATACATCAGATATCAAAAAAGGTTTTCAAAATTTACTTGAAGATGGAATTTCTGTTAAAGAAAATATTCAAAATTATATCGAGTCCCATCTTTTTCCGGGAGAGATTGATGTGAATATTATGACGAAATTAGACAAAGATAATTTCGTCAAAAACAAGCAGCTTTCGACTGAATTTAATGATGCTCATGCTGCTTTAAGAGGCTTTGCCAACAGTAATCTCCAATCATCAGTTGTGCTTTCTGCCGGAATGAATCCGAGATTGTATAGTTATTTTGAAAATTTCAGTGATTTTTTTCCAGATGAAAATAATCATCTTAAAAAGAAAATCATTTTAAAAGTAAGTGACTTTAGATCTGCGATGATTCAGGGAAATTTTTTAGCCAAGAAAGGACTCTGGGTATCTGAATACCGAATTGAATCCGGACTAAATTGCGGCGGACATGCTTTTGCAACTGACGGACTTTTACTGGGGACGATTCTTGAAGAATTTAAACAGAAAAAGCAGCAATTGATTCAGACTTCACATGATATCATGACAAAAGTACTCCAACAGAAAAATGCATATTTTCCTGAACAGCCTTTAGATTTAAAAATTACCGTTCAGGGTGGCGTGGGTACATCTCAAGAACACGAATTTTTACTGGACAATTATAATGTGGATTCTGTTGGCTGGGGATCGCCATTTTTATTGGTTTCAGAAGCCACATCTGTAGATGATGATACCCGAAAATTATTGATAAATGCTAAAGAAGAAGATCTTTACTTAAGTCATATTTCGCCTTTGGGAGTTCCGTTTAATACTTTGAAAGGAACGACAAATGAAATTCTGAAACAAAAGCGCATTCGGGAAAACAAGGCAGGAAGTTCCTGTCCGAAAAAATTTCTGGCATTAAGCAAAGAATACGATCCACACGGAATTTGTACTGCGTCAAAAAAATACCAGGACATTAAATTGGAAGAACTGAACGCTATAAAAACTACTATTTCACTCAATGCTTTTGAGAATGCTAAAGCTAAAATTACAGAGAAATCCTGTTTGTGTGTTGGTTTAGCAAATGCTTCTTATTTAGAAAATGACATTAAAATAAAAGGACAGTCTCAGGGAGTTGTAATTTGCCCAGGACCAAATATGGCATATTTCGACCAGGAAGTTTCATTAAAAGATATGTTACAGCATATTTATGGAAATAAGTCTATCTTAAGAACCCAAGATCGTCCAAATTTATTTGTGAAGGAATTAAAAATGTACATAGAGTATTTTAGAAATGAAATTGAAACAATTTCCGGAGAAATAAGTGCAAATCAGATTAAAAAATGGAATACTTTTAAAAGCAATATTTTAGAAGGAATCGACTATTATCAAAATCTTTTTTCACACACTTTATACTTTAAAAATGATGAAGAGAGAACGAAAAATCAATTTAATTTTTATAAATCAGAATTAAATTCAATACAAATACCAATACCAAAACTAGCTTAAATAACAAAACCCCGATTGATGAAATCGGGGTTTTGCTTATCATTTATTATAGGATTAAATCTTATTCTTTTTTCTTTTTGCTGCCATCAATAATAGCTCCAGTTCCTGTACCTACAGCAGCTCCTGTCAAACCTCCAATGATAGCACCTTCACCTTTTTTCTTACTGACTGCTGCCCCTGTAATCGCTCCAACTCCGGCACCAATCACTGCGCCTTTTGCTGTAGCACTCCAGCCTTTCTTTTTAGCAGGAGCCGCTGTAGTTGTAGTTGTTGCATCCTGACGCACTACGACAACTTTTTGTGCTTCTGTTTTTCGTGCTTCTTCTGCTTTTTCTTTTTCCTCCTGCAGATTAGCCATTTCTGTTTTCATCGAATCAATGACTCTTTGTTTGTTAATTTCAACTTTCATTGAATCTATACTGGCCTGCTTCGCTTTCTCAATATCAGCTTTTCCCTGATTTTGACAAGAAATTACAGTTAATGCGACTAATAAAGAATATAACGCTTTCATAATTGTATTTTTTTTAAAAAAATTATAAAACAAAGTAAGTCAGAATGACTGAATAATGTGTTACAAAATTTTGAAGAAAATTTACAGAATTAAATGAAAGAGTTTTTTTATTTTGACAGAATTCCATATTTTAAAATCTGTCCAAAATCATACATATCCTCAAAAGAACAATATAAAGGAACTGGTGCCAGACGAATGACATTAGGCTCGCGCCAGTCTGTAATCACGCCGTTTTTCATCAAATAATCGAATAAGCTTCTTCCCTCACCATGTAAAAAAACGGAGAGCTGACAAGCTCTTTCTTCCTGATTTGATGGTGTTATAATTTCGAAATTACTATCAACTTCCTTATCAATTTCATGGAGTATAAATTCCAAATAAGAGGTAATTTTATCTCTTTTGGCGATTAAAGCATCCATTCCTACCTCGGCAAACATTTCTACAGAAGCTAAATAAGGAGCCAAAGAAAGTACCGGTAAATTACTGATCTGCCAGCCACCCGCACCTTCAACTGGATCAAAATTAGGTTCCATTTTAAATCGGCGCTCTTTATTATGTCCCCACCAGCCTGCAAATCTTGGCAAGTCTGAATTATGATGTCTTTCATGAACAAAACACCCGGAAGCATTTCCTGGACCTGAATTCATATATTTATAACTACACCAGGCAGCGAAATCTACATTCCAGTCGTGTAGTTCTAATTTTATATTTCCAGCAGCGTGAGCTAAATCCCAACCTACTTTTGCACCAGCTTTTTGTCCGGCTGCAGTAATGGTTTTAATGTCAAAAACCTGCCCGGTATAATAATTTACGCCTCCAATTAAAACCAAAGCCAACTCGTCACCAACTTCTTCAATTTTTGCCAGAATATCTTTAAGTCGAATATTGTGTTCGCCTTCACGGCGTTTTATTTCTACAATAGCATCTTCCGGTTTATATCCATGAAAATGAACCTGGCTTTGAAACATATACTGATCTGACGGAAAGGCTTTTTCTTCGCAGATAATTTTATAACGGGTTGCAGTAGGCTGATAAAAAGAAACCATCAGCAAATGAAGATTTACAGTCAGGGTATTCATAACCGTAACTTCTGAAGGCAGGGCACCTACGATTTTACTCAAAGGTTCCGGGAATCTTTCCTGATAATCCCACCATGGTTTTTCTGCATAAAAATGACCTTCTACCGCAAAATGTGCCCAGTCATTCATTATTTCATCAATATAGGATTTGGTTCTTTTGGGCTGTAATCCTAAAGAATTTCCGGTGAAATAAATAACACGTTTACCATCTACTTTAGGAAAAATAAACTGATCCTGATAATGATTTAAAACGTCTTGTGAGTCAAGTTGTTTTGCGAATTCGCGTGTATTTTGAAAAGTCATTGTTTTTTGTTTTGCCTGCTAAAATAACAATTTTTGTTTGTTTTGTTTCAAGTTTAAAGTTTCAAGTTGCCAATAAATCGTGAAACCTGAAACTTAAAACCATTAAAAAACAAAAAAACCCGACAGTTTCTAAAACTATCGGGTTCTTATATTGAAAATTAATTCCGATTAAAGAATCAACATTGCATCTCCGTAAGAATAAAACTTATATCCTTCTTTGATTGCTTCATCGTAAGCTTTTTTCATTAAATCATGTCCACAAAAAGCTGAAATCATCATTAATAATGTTGATTTTGGCGTATGGAAATTAGTAATCATACAGTTTGCAATACTAAAATCGTGAGGAGGAAAGATAAATTTATTTGTCCAGCCTTCGTAAGGATTCAAAGTATTTGCAGAAGAAACAGAACTTTCAATGGCACGCATAGAAGTTGTTCCTACTGCACAAATACGTTTTTTCTTTGCTTTTCCTTCATTTACGATATCACAAGCTTCCTGAGTTATAATTAATTCCTCAGAATCCATTTTGTGTTTTGATAAATCTTCAACCTCAACTGGGTTAAAAGTTCCTAAACCTACGTGTAAAGTCACCTCAGCAAAATTCACTCCTTTGATTTCCAGTTTTTTCAAAAGGTGTTTTGAGAAGTGCAAACCAGCTGTTGGTGCTGCTACAGCTCCCTCTTCTTTTGCATAAATCGTCTGGTATCTGTCTGCATCTTCGGGAGTTACCTCGCGGTTGATATATTTAGGGATTGGAGTTTCTCCAAGCTCTGTCAATTTATTTCTGAATTCCTCATAAGAACCATCATATAGAAAACGTAAAGTTCTTCCGCGTGAAGTCGTGTTATCAATTACCTCAGCAACTAAAGAGTCATCATCGCCAAAATAAAGTTTATTACCAATTCTGATTTTACGTGCCGGATCAACCAAAACATCCCAAAGACGTTGTTCTGAATTTAGTTCTCTCAACAAGAAAACTTCAATTCTTGCTCCGGTTTTTTCTTTATTTCCGTACAAACGTGCAGGGAAAACTTTTGTATTATTTAGAATTAAAACGTCTCCGTCATCAAAATAATTGATTACGTCTTTAAACATTTTATGTTCGATAGTGTTTTTTTTACGGTCAATTACCATTAAACGGGACTCGTCTCTGTTTTCTGCCGGGAATTCAGCCAAAAGTTCTTTCGGTAAATTGAAATTGAAGTGTGATAATTTCATATTTGAATGATTGATTTTAGAATGTAGATTTTAGATTTTGTATCTAAAATTGTAAATCGTGTGCAAATATACGATTGTCAGACAGGCGTTGTCAAGTGTTTTGCTGTTTATTTTCAAAAGTCGTTGATTCAGTGGTGTTTCGACAACATCAAAAAACATTTTTGTACCATATAAATGATATAAGTTCATTTAATTCGAATTTTAGCGGTCAGCAGTGTTGGAAATGCAGAAATAACAAAATTTAAATCATTTTTTTTTACACAGAAAAATTGTATTAAATTTAACTTGAAACGAAGATTTAATTAACGTTTTTTAAGCCAAATTAATATATGTTTGCCTGAACAATCAAACATATATTATGAAAAAAAAATACTTAATAATTGTAATGTTATTTTCGATTTGTGCTGTTAATGCCCAAAATGACAACTCTACAAATGAGAAAAAAAATGAAGTAAAATTAAATGTGTTACTACCTCTAACTGGCGCACTTGAAGGAACTTATGAAAGAAGCTTAAATAGAAAATCTTCATTAGGTATTTCAGTTTTTACTGTGTTCGATAACGATAAATCAGAAGAAGATTTAAATTATTCTATATCAACATACTATAGAAGATATTTTGGAAAGAAATTTGCTTCTGGTTTTTTTGCCGAAGGTTTTGGTATGTTAAGCTCAATTGACGGAAAAAAAATATATGATACAAATGATAATTCAAAATTTACTGAAGGTTCTGATGTAATTGATTTTTCCCTTGGTTTAGGTTTAGGAAGTAAATGGGTTACTAAAAGTGGATTTATATTTGAGGTTAACGCTGGTTGGGGGAAACTATTATTTAATGCTGAAAAGACTGACCACACCCAAGTTGTAAGATTAGGTTTTAATTTGGGTTATAGATTTTAAAAATAATTAAACTTGGAAATGACAATTGGAATAAATTGGAATGGACATACATAAAACATAAACTGCCGAACCGCTAACCGTCGTTTGAAAAATTAGTAACTACTTTTTTGTTTGGCTAAAGCCGAAAAACTAATCATAAAAAACCTCCAGTCGAAACTGAAGGCTATTGAAATTATGCTCATTTTATTTAAATGGAACTTATATCACTTATATGGTTAATAATTTTTAAAGTTCTGAAATTTCAAAGTTTAACTCTTTTAAATCATTCCAGAAATCGGGATAAGATTTAGATACTACTTCTGCATTTTCTATAATAATTGGCACTTTTAAGGCTAAAGGCGCAAATGCCATTGCCATACGGTGATCGTTATAAGTGGCAATTTTCACATTATGATTCATTGTATCAGAAAGTCCTAAAGTCAAACTATCATTTGTCACCGAAATATTGGCTCCTAATTTTGTAAGCTCGATTCGGAGTGCTTCAAGCCTGTCTGTTTCTTTAATCTTTAATGTATGCAGCCCGGTTAAATGACAGCCAATTCCTAATCCTAAACAAGTAACTACAATCGTTTGAGCAATATCTGGTGTGTTATTAAGATCAAAGTTTACAGTTTCAAGTTTAAAATCCGGCTGTTTTACTAATGTCATTTTGTTTCCTTCGAAAGTAGTTTTGACACCCATTTTTTCATAAATAGAAACCAAAGCCGAATCTCCCTGCAAACTATTTTCTTTATAACTGCTCAAAGTTATGGATGCAGCGTCTGCCAAAGCAACCAGACTAAAGAAATAAGAAGCCGAACTCCAGTCCGATTCTACAACCATTTCTTTTGAAGCAACAGCCTCTTTTGTATAGACTTTAATTACGTTTCCTTCAAAACTGGTTTGGATATCCAGATCATTCAGCAAAGCTAAAGTCATTTTGATATACGGAATAGAAGTTATTTCGCCCTCTAAAGTAAGTTCTAAACCATTCTCTAATTTTGAAGCTACTAACAAAAGGGCCGAAATATACTGACTGCTCACATTTGCAGCCAGGCTTACTTTTGAAGCGGTTACTTTTTTTCCTTTAATTCTGATTGGCGGATACCCTTCTTCTTTTTCATATGAAATTTCAACACCAAGTTGCGCCAAAGCTTCTACTAAAATTTTTATCGGTCGTTCCTGCATTCTGCTTGAACCAGTCATTACAACTTCACGTCCTTCGTTTACTGCAAAATAAGCCGTTAAAAAACGCATCGCTGTCCCGGCATGATGAATATCTACAATCTCGTCATTTCCCACAAGGGCTTTTTGCATTACCTCGCTGTCATCAGAATTAGAAGTATTAGCAAGGGTTATATTTGGAAAAAGCGCCTTTAAGAGCAATAAACGATTGGTTTCGCTTTTTGATCCTGTAACAGCAATCTGGCCTTGTAAGTTTTTATGGTTGGTTTGAAGTAATAAATTCATCTATATAATTAATAAGTTGTAAATTATGAATCATGAATTATTAAAAACATAATTCAGACGCGCAATTTACCACTCCCCATTCATAATTCAAAATTGAAAACCCATAATTCAAAACTTATGAGTGATATTTCACAATTATTTCAATTTATCGTTGTTTTTGTGACGATCCTTATCCCTAACCGATTTTAAATCCATTTTTTTATCAAAAGCAGCCTGTAAATCGATTCCTGTTTGATTAGCCAAACATAAGACTACAAAAACAACATCAGCAAGTTCTTCGCCTAAATCTTTGTTTTTATCACTTTCTTTTTCTGATTGTTCCCCGTATCTACGCGCAATAATCCTCGCAACTTCACCTACTTCTTCTGTAAGTTGTGCCATATTGGTCAATTCATTAAAATAACGGACACCATGTTCTTTTATCCAGGTATCAACGTCTAATTGTGCGTTTTTCAAATCCATTACTATATTTTTTTAAGAATAATTTTTTCGCCTTGACTTGTGATTATTTTTTGAAAAATTTCTTTTAAGCCATCGTACTGATCTTCTGCAAAAATACTACTCTTAATTTCTGTTGAGCAAATAATCTGAATTTTGTTTCCTTCATTATTAATATTAAATTTATACAAAATTACATTATTCTCAGCTACAATCTGAATAGGTTTTGGAAGTGTCTCAATAACATATCCTTCAGGAATTTCAAGATTTATATTTAATTTTTCCTGACTGGGATACCCAAAATACACGGGCATTTGTCTTTTCTCCTGATTAAAATAATTTTTAGTTGTCGTAAAAAACAGCATTGGGGATATAAACATTTTGTCTCCAATAATTTCACATTGATTTTCTGAAATAAAGTCGAATGCTTCAATAACAGGCTTTTCAACATTTGTTTTTATATTTTCAACTGCATAATTTGAAATTTTAGCATTTTCTAATTGTTCTGCTAATTTTTCCAGATAATTCCCGGTACTTTTGTTTGCATTTGCAATTCTAAAACGATAAGCATCATAGTCGAGTTTATGATTTCGGATTTTACCTTGAAGCACTCCTAAATTATTGATTTTAGCAATCATCATCACATTTTCTTTTGATTGTGCAGCTGGAACCAAATTTATTTCTTCAGAAGATCCGTCTGATTTTATAAGCCTCCCTTTCCAATTCAATACATTTAAAGGCAGAATATTAGGAGAAGTAAATTTATGCGAAGCGTCTAATAAAATTTGTTTTCCATCAATTTCCGCAGCAGCAATAACATAATTAAACCCGGTTCTTGTGGGATATACCGGAGTACCGTTCTCAATAGTACTAACTAACACAGGATTTGCCTTGATACCTGCAAACTCAAGCATATTAATTAAAATAAAATTAATTTCGGCTACGTTACCAGTTTGGTTTTTATAGGCTTCTTTTACTCCTTTGTCTGTATAATAATCATTCTTTTCATCCCAGTTCATTTTATTCTGGACAAATTTAAAAATGATATTCAACCTTTCCTCTGGTGAATTAATATTAATCAATATCCGATTTAGATCTTCCGTTAAAAACATTTTCTCATTGAGTTGCTTCCCAAAATTTTCATTTTTAAAAATTGTTGTAGCAACACCCTCCCAGGTTTGTGCATAATCTTTGACAGGCTGCTCTGGTAAGCGAACCCTTTCCAGTTCATGCCGAATTGAAATTCTGTAATTTTCAAGATTATCTACATAAGGCTCCTCTATAAGAGCCGGAATATCTTTGCATGAATAGACCGCATCGATCTGCCTATAGTTAAACGATCTGGATTGATTATATTCATTGGTAAAGTTCTGGTGTCCCCCAACCATTTTAGATTCTGTCACAATATTCTGATATCCGATTAGTAATGGTTTATAAATATAAAACTCAGGTATTTCTGTTTTATATTGAAAATAATTTACGGGTACCTCATACTGACATTGGAAATCGGGAAAATTGACAATGTTTTCCGACTTTAAAATGTATTTGAATTCCAGAATTGAACCCACTTTTACATTAGGAAAAGTAATTGTTTTTTCATTCCAGTATTTATTCACATTGTTTTTAAAAACTCCCTGTCCGTCTAATTTAGTTTTTATAATATTTTTATTTTCAATATTATAAGTAAAAGCATTAGAAAATTCCAAATAATCCTTATTCATATTTTCATATCCTACATAATACTTTACTTTTTGATTGGCCCAGCTAAGTCCTTCCTTTTTATATATTTTAATTTTAAATTCATAAACATGATTTGCTGTAAAACCGTTTTTTATATCGTAAATAAAAAAAGTTTTGGCTTTTTTAAACAATATAGCTGCAGGAGCAGAACTATCTTTTGGATGAGCTCTTTCTTCTAATTCTGCAACTGTTACTTTTCCTAACTCGTAATTTTGGGCTTTGACAGTAATAGAAGTAAGAATTAAAATTATCGAAATAATTATGGCATATAATTTCATTTTAAATTTTCTTTAAAACAATTTTCTCGCTTTCTTTTGCAATCATTGCTTTATAGTAATCTTTGAGCATTTCATATTGGTGTGTTGATACAATTGCTTCATTAATTTGATGGGAAATTACCATCTGAAGCGTATTTTCATTAGCTGCAATATTAAATTTGAAAGAACCTAAGTTATCTTCCATGGTCATTGCAGCTGGTGCAGGAAGTGTTTCGACTGCATAGCCATCAGGAATTTTAATTGTGATGTTATATTTGTCCATAAATGGAAATCCAAAATCAACCGGATATTCTCTTGTTTCCTGATTAAATGGGTTCTTTTCAGTAGAAAAGAACAACATTGGGCTAACATATATTTTACCCCCTATTACTTCACATAAATTATTCCCGGTAAAAGAATAAGTTTCTATAATAGGTTTCAAAATCTCTTTTTCGTTTGTCTTTGAATAGTCACTGATTTCTATTTTATTATTTTTGTTTTCGAGTTTTTCCAGATATTCATCTTCTTTGGTACTAAAAATATTCTTTCTTGTAATCATGGCGTTATAATCTGTACATTGTCTTCTTGCCTGCCCTGTAACTTTACCTTCAGGATCAATATTATAAGTCAAAAAAACAATATCATTAGACGCCTTCTTAGGCATTAGGTCGATTTCTTCAGAAGTTCCGTCCTTTCTTATTAATCTGCCCTGCCAGTTTAAAGTTCTAAGCGGTAAAACATTTGGAATAGAAAATTTATCAGATGCATCTAATAATATATAGCCATTTTCAGTTTCTACAGCTGCAATTACATAGTTATAGGCTGTTCTGTTAGGGAATAATGCTACCCCGTTTGATCTTGTACTAACCAAAACCGGATTTGCAGTTAAACCCGAATGACGTAACATTGCTGTTAGCATTAAATTTATCTCGGCAATATTTCCTGATTTTTCCTGATAGGCTTTTCGCACTCCTTTATCGCAGCTGTAGCCATAATATTCATTCCATTTTACATTTGATTTGACATGATTTAAAATAATTAATATTTTCTCTTCAGGGCTTGTTACTCCTGCTAGTAATGCTTTTAAATCATCTTCAAAATATCCTGTCTTGTTTAATTCAGGACCAAAATCATCATACTCATAAATGGTCTTCGCTACTGAACTCCAATCTGTAGAAAAAGTTTTAATTGGACTATTAGGAAACTTAACCATTGAAAGTTCCTGCTCCAGGCTGGAGGTATAATTGTCTATGTTATTAACAAATGACTCCTCTTTCATCGCTGGCAAATCTTCAGCTATGTAAGTAGTTTTTGCTTCGATATAATCTATTTTATCCTGAGAATACTCTGTTCTTGTTGCACCTCCTCCAAATCCTCCCGTTGAATATCTTTCTTTAGAATTTATCAGGATTGATTTGTTGTTTTTTTCTGGATTCACTTTAGGAAACACATATCCCTTTTGTCTGACATTAAAAATATAATATTCCGGAATGTAAGTTACATACTCTGAATAATTTACCGGAATATTGGTTTGAAAAGCCCAGTCGCGCATCATTGTGATGTTAGATGTTCTGATTGTATAACTGTATTCTAGTACTGATCCTTCTTTTACATTAGGCATTGCAATTTTCTTTCTTGCCCTGTATTTATTTACTTCTTCATTAAAAATACCATCACTTTTGAGTTTGGTTTTTTCTATTTTTCCGTTGACTAAATTGAAAGTACACACATCGGAAAAATCAACTTTTTCCCTGGAATCATTACTTGCATTATAATATATCACACCTTGGTTTGCCCAGTCATAGCCTTCCTTTTTATATATTTTAATACGCGCTTCAACATGTGTGATTAAAACAAATCCCTCTTGTTGGTTATATTCAATAGTTGCCGTCCCCTTTTTGTACAAAATCGCTGCAGCCGCAGATGAATCTTTTGGATGCATTTTCTGCTCTAGTTCAGCAATAGATACTTTTCCTAATTTAAATTCCTGTGCTGTTGTTTTAGAAAGAATAAAAAGCACAACTAAAAAACTGAAAAATTTAATAAACTTCATTTGGTTTGTTTTGATTAGTATGATTAGTTTCTGGTTAGTATAATCTTGGCATTATCATTTTTTGATACCTGCTCCATAAAAAGACGGTATTCATCATATTCTTTATTAGAATATTTTCCTTTGTTTAAAAACATGGAGCGTTTGTAAGTAAGTTTATTATCTTCCTTTTTGATAATTTCTGTTTTATATTCGCCAAATTTCCCTTTTAATTCAAAATTCGAAGGGAGAAATTCAATTGAAAATCCGGCTGGAAGATTAACTTCAATTTCATCTGTATCTAAATAACCACGCTGAATCTGAAAAGGATTTTTACGATTTCGGATGCGTTTAACATTACTTTTACTTTGATTAAAAACATCTACAGGAAAAATCATTTTATTAGCCGAAATCACACCATAATTCGTTGCACTTACCTCTATATCTTCAGTAAAACGAATCTTTTGTTTATCATTTGTAAAAGTTATTTTCCCTAATTTTAAATTATTGATGTTGCTCCAATACTCTTTATAATGTGCTTCTTTTTCTGTAGGCTGAAAAGTTTCAGTCCTGGACTTTGAACTGTATTGAGAACCTTCTGAAGTTATAAAAATATGACCAGAAAGATTACCATTTTCATCAATACTATAACTTCCTTTATCTGTTTGGGTATTTCCTTTATCCTCATATATTTTAGTCCTCACAATTATGCCTCCTTCAGGCTTAACGACCAAAACATCCCTGTCATCTGTAAAAGTACCCTGATAACCAAATGGATCATCCTGGCTTGTACATTCCAAAAAAGTATAATTCTCTCCATTTGGAACTGCTAATATCATGTGATTTCCCTGCATCGAAACAAAATCAGACTGAATATTGGACTTGTAGCGATCACCATATAAAATAGTATTATAAGAGGGAACATCAACCGCTTGTAAAAGAGCCTTGGTATAATTGGATAATGCTTTACAATCACCATATCCCAAGCGATCTACATCTGTGGCCAACATAGGTTTCCATCCCCCAATACCTATAGCAATATTTACATATCGTGATTTTTTCTGTACATAATCATATACAATTTTTGCTTTTTCGACAGGGTCTTTTTCGTTTCCGACAAGTGCTTTGATTTTAGTCTTAGTTTCTTCCGGCAGCTCAGTAGTCCCTGTTAGAATTTTATCTCCATACCATTTACCAAAAGCTTCCCATGTTGTTGCTGTCCCGTCTACTCCTTCTAAGTGAAATTTTTCAAGTCCCATCATAATTCTCGGATAAAGATCACGTGAAGACGGGCTAAGATCTTCAGCCTTCTGAGCTAAAATATTAATGGCCTCGTAACTTAGCCTGGTATCCGTATCAGCCGTTTTTTTAATATTAAATCCTGAAAAATAAAACTCCTTCTTTTTAAACCCAAGATTATTCGGAAAAGTGACATTTAATACACTTTTCTCAACACTAAGATAATACCCTCCTAAAAAATACCATTGTGGTATAAAAGCAGTATTAGAAGTTTCCGTTTCACTGCTATAAACAATAGTAAAGGGATATGAAACTGGCGTATAATTTAAATAAACTACTCGGTTATCTGAAAAAAGGGTGCTTCCGCTTACAGCACTTTGGTCTCTAAAATCTTTTCTTTTAATCTTTTTGATTTCATTCCCAAAAGCATCATAAACAATGGCTTCGATACTTTTAATTGAGGTTGTTTTATCATAGTGCTGATAAGCATCAATGTCATTTAACCCTTTTTCATTAAAAACTGATACTATCCGCTGTTTCTTAATGTTCATGCTTCTTTGCGAAGCAATAGTAATATCCATTTGATCCAAACGCACAACGGCATTGGCATTTTCTTTGAGACTGTCTTTAATTATAGAAGTTGGATAAGTGTTTTTCTGAGCTGAAGAAATTGCGCTAGACAACAGAAAAAGCAAGACGTAAAAAGAGGTTTTCATTAGTAAGTATTTTCGCCAAATATATATTATTTTCCGAAATACTTTAACAAATATTTAATAATTTTATTCCCTGTTTTTACTGTCCATTACTATTGTTACAGGACCATCATTTAAGAGACTGACTTTCATGTCTGCACCAAAAATTCCGGTTTGTACTTTTTTATTGAATTCTTTCTCCAAAGACTTTATGAAGTTTTCATACATCGGAATTGCAAAGTCTGGTTTTGAAGCTTTTATATACGATGGGCGGTTTCCTTTTTTGGTAGAAGCATGAAGTGTAAATTGACTTACTACAATTATATCGCCATCTACATCCTTAACCGAGCAGTTCATGACATCGTTTTCATCACCGAAAATTCGCATTTTTATGATTTTACCTGCGAGCCAGTCGATATCTTCCTGAGTGTCGGCATCTTCAATGCCAACTAAAACCAATAATCCTTTTTGAATGTCTGCAACTTTTCTTCCTTCAACGGTTACTGATGCTTCTGAAACTCTTTGGATTACTATTTTCATTAAAATTGTGAATTATTGTGAATAGGTTAGATACACTGCTGTGCATCTCTACATATGGATAATGCAATTTTGGAATTTTATATAGAAAAAGAAATATTGGGATTCAATTTATTTCCTCGTTTCATCACTAGCTGCACGATCTTCTCCATAAGTATCGGTACGATAATGCTCATCATCTCCTTCAAGAATTTTAAGATAACTGTTATAGCGTGACCAGGCAATTTCATCTTTTTCCAAAGCTGCTTTTATGGCACAATGTGGTTCTTCTTTATGCAGACAGTTATTAAATTTGCATTGATCTTTCAATTTAAAAAACTCCGGAAAGTATCCGCTGATTTCTTCTTTTTCCATATCAACAATTCCAAAACCTTTGATTCCCGGCGTATCGATGATCCTGGCATCAAAAGACAAATCATACATTTCTGCAAAAGTAGTAGTATGTTGACCTTGTTTGCTTTGTTCTGAAATAACTGTAGTTTTAAGATGAAGACTTGGCTCCATTGCATTAACCAAAGTAGATTTTCCAACTCCCGAATGTCCTGAGAACATACTTACTTTGCCAATCATCATTTCCTTCAGTTTGTCAACTCCTTTATTTTCTGTAGAAGAAATTCTCAGACATTTATATCCAATTTCAGAATAAATGTGCTGCAGATAAAGCTGATCGTCTAAAGTTTGTTCTGTTAAAGTATCAATTTTATTAAAAATCAGGATAGCTTCAATTCCATATGCTTCGGCAGTAACCAAAAAACGATCGATAAAACTGGTAGTTGTTGGCGGATTATCAATTGTAACCAGTAAAAAAACCTGATCAATATTAGAAGCAATAATATGAATCTGCTTAGAAAGGTTAACCGATTTACGAACGATATAGTTCTTTCTTTCGTGGATATTATGAATGGTTCCCGTAACTGCATCTGAAGTTTTGTCCAGTTCATAATCAACAATATCACCCACAGCGATAGGATTGGTACTTTTGATTCCTTTTATTCTGAATTTCCCTTTCATGCGGCATTCCACAAAATCTCCATTTTCAGATTTTACGGTATACCAGCTTCCTGTAGATTTATAAACGAGTCCTGTCATTCAATTCAAATTGTTGATTTTAGATTTCTGATTTTAGATTTATTCTAACCTAAAAAATAAAAGGCAAAATTACGTTTTTAGAATTGAACAACGCAACTTCACCTTTTAAATTTGAAATCTATCCTTTGAATTTGCTATTATTACCAAATAATCTCAGCTAGCACATCGTTCTCCTTTATTTTGCCAAGCTGAATTGTTTTTAAAACTTTAGTCGTTTTTCCTCCTCTAGTTGTATAAATTTCTACCATAATTGTCGCCGGACCATTTTCTGTTAGTTGTGTTTCACCAAAATAATTCGTCTTGATTTGATATTTTCCTTTAATTGCATTTCGAATTAAATACTGCTCTGGTCCATAACCTTGCGTAAAATCTTTTGAAAATCTTCCGCCTGCCTCAGTACTGGTATGACTGTAATAACATTCTTCGCCATTTGGCTCAATCACATGCAAATCTAAATCTACATCCATCTGATTCCAGTTCATTATGATTCTAATATCTATCGGCATTTTATCAATATATTTTTTATCCAATTTTCCGGTTTTCAAACCCGTATGTTCTGTAATCATTCGATTTATATCCATCAGAATAATATCTTCCACCCCTTGATATTGCCTACTCATTTCACCATAATAATTTACTTCTAAAGCTTTAATCAATTCATCAAAAGCTTCCTGATATTTTCCAGCATCTTCAAGAGTTAATGCATAATCTCTTAAACTTTGTGGTTCATGCGATCTCCATTTTACGACTTGTTTGGCTGTAAAAACGGCATCATCATAATCCTGCCACTGGCGTAAAGTATAAGTCAATGTTTTGTAAAGCTGATGATTTTCTAATCCTAAATCGGCAATATTACTAATTACCTGCAATGCTTTTTTAACATCGCCCTGATTGTAGAAAAAATGCGCTACATCAAAATAAAAACTTGGATTTCTTTCCTGTGCTTTTATTAATTCCAAATACAAATCATATTGTTTTTCTTTTGGTGCCGAAGCTAAAGCTTTTAAATATAATCGGTCAGGATTCCAATTAGTCGAATTATTTACAGTGTCAACTCGTGAGAAAGCATTCGTAATGTTCTCCCTACCATAATTCAATTCATTACCTGATAAATCCGTACTATTTGAAAGCTTCTCAGAAGAAATAGTCTCTGATACTCCAACCATCATTTTTGCTTTCATAAGATACCCTTCAAGAACTTCACTTCCAATTTTTTTATCTTTTAAATCTACAATTTTTGGTGCATCATCAGTAACTTCTTCCGATTTCGCAACTACAGGAGCAACAAATTTAACCATGTCAACTGGTGGTGTCGCCGGAGTATCATATACATTATTATCCTCTTGTACTATCTCCCTTACTGGCCCTGAGCCAACTGGCTCGTCTACTGTCAAAACTGCATCTGCATCTCCTTTTATGCTTTCTGAAAGCATTTGCCTGCTTTTCTTAGACTTTGGTAAAACTTTTGGAGCCACATATTTTTTATCTTCTTTCCACCAGGAATTTAATGTTGTAAAATAAATGTCTACATTTTCCCAATTATTCTTTTGCTGTGCCAGACTTCTGTCATGTTCCTGCTTTTTAATCCTGTCAAATTCTGCGCGTAATTCAGCAGGAGGAATAATATCATACATAATATAATCCTGAAGATTTTCTAAAACAATCAGCGAAGTATTTTTGGTTATAATGCCGTATTTCTTTCCTAAAGATTCAATTTCTTGGGCATTTTTGTCGTATTGCAATTCAAGATTGGCAATCTTTTTCTGAACCCAAAGTTTTTCGATATTCACTTCATTTGTATTTTGAAGAGCAGCGTCTAAAGTTATCTTTCTTTCTAAAACAGCATCGTCTCCATTGCCAAACAACAATGTAATTTCATTTTTAGGAATTAAAGAAATTCCGGCAAAACTAAAACTGCCCGAAACTGAAGTCCCTTCCATTGGAAACAAATCGGTAATTAAAAGGTTATCTTTAATTCCTAAAAACTTTAGATTTGTATTCGTCAATTTATCCACAGCATTTTCGGTACTAAATTGGTTTAAATTGATGAAATTACCTCCCGTTTGCGAAGCGGTATAATTTAGAAAAGCAAAATCAGCCGATACACAAGATGAAATTGTAAATACCGCTTTTTTAGTTTTAGGAAATGAATTTTCACTCAAAGATGACAAACCATCTGTAGAAAACAGATACTGATCATGATTTGCAAAATTTAACTGTGAGTAGCGTGTTCCGCCATCGTATTTTGTATTTTCTAAAACCGTTTTTAATTCACTCCAGTTTCCATTAGAAATAACAAACTCTCTTTGCTTTTCAAAAGTGTAATTCAAAAAGTACAAAGTCACTTTTGTATTTTTTATCTTTTGAAAATAAGAATCCAGCAAATCCAGTTCCTTTTTCAAATCACGAGTCTGACAGCTCAAAGAATTATCCCAGATTAAACCGATTGAAGATGGAATTTTTCTTTCTTTAGTAATTCCTTCAATAAAAGTATTTCCATAAAAATAATACTGACCGCCAACATCCTGAGTCAAAACGCCTGGCGCATTATTTTGTATCGGAACTTCAAAAACGATCTTTTCTTCTGGCTGATAATTTTCTTTTTCGAAAGACGCTTCAAAAGACTGATTCCATTTTGAAAAAGAAATCCTGGACGACTTTTCAGTAATTTTGGGTGAAGTTGTAGCGCCAAGAACGGAAATCTTTACTGAAAATTTATCTAATTTCTTAGGATAGCGGCTTACCAGTTGATACGCCAGATTATTTTTGTCTGAAGCCGAAAGTTCTTCTTCATAACCAATAATTACAATACGTTCTCCATTTGGCATCAACGGATAAATTCTGGTTCTAAAGTTATTTCCATCCACTTTTTCCAATAATCCCGGATCAACTCTTCGATGCTCAATCGCTTCAAAAACCTGCTTGCCTTTATTTTTATTTACCGGAACGGCTTCGCGCATTTTTCCGTTAATATCAATGGCATACCTCGAAACGGAAACATTTTCCGGCAGTGGAAAAATAAGTTCTGCCTCCATCTGGCGATTTCCTGAATTGAAAAAGTGCATTTCGGCAGTCGTATAGGCGATATTCCCCACCACTTTTACATTCACAATAAGCTGACTCATTCTGACTTTTTCAGCGTCTTCTCCTTTGACCGTCATCTCTGGACTTTGTGCAAAAGTTTTGGTTCCGAAAAATAACAAAACATAGAATAATAATTTCAAACTGGCTTGAAAATTTTCTGGCTTAAACATTTTTGATTTCATGACTCGAAAGTTAAGATTGTATTTCAATATAGAGATCAAAAAAACTAAAAAGGTTGGGAAGAAAAAACTTTATTTTCAAAAAAATCTAATATTGAAACCATATAAGCAATATAAGTTCATTAACGCAAAAAATCCCCAACGCAAAAACGATGGAGATTCTTAAAAACAATTAATTTTCAATTAATGCTATAAGAAAACTTTTAAATGCAGTTTACTAAAACTTAAATTAACTTATATCACTTATATGGTTCAGAAAAAATTATGCATTGAAAATTTTCTCCTGGTGACCGATACTTTCCTGGTGAATTGCTTTAAACATTCTCAAAACAAACTCTTCAGTAAGACCTTTTTTCTCACCTTCTAAAATCATTTTTCCTAAAATTTCATTCCAACGGCTGTTTTGAAGAATTGCTACGTTAGCATCTTTTTTCACCTGACCAATTTCGTCAGCTACTTTCATACGTTTTCCTAAAAGCTCTAATAAGTTAGCATCAAGTACATCGATGTTAGCTCTCAGTTTCGTCATTTTTTGGCTGTACTCATCTGTAGTATCATCCGTTTTTCTGATAGTCAAATCTTTAATGATTTGTTTCAAAGCATCCGGAGTAACTTGCTGTGCAGCATCAGACCAGGCATTGTCTGGGTCGAAGTGCGTTTCGATAATCATACCATCGTAATTCAAATCTAAAGCCTCTTGCGTTACTTCGAAAATCATTTTACGATCTCCAGTAATGTGAGATGGGTCGATGATTAATGGTAAATCAGGGAATTTATTTTGCAATTCGATCGCAATCTGCCATTCCGGAATGTTTCTGTATTTTGTTTTTTCGTAAGTAGAAAAACCTCTGTGGATAACTCCTAATTTCTCGATACCTGCCATGTGTAAACGCTCAACACCACCTAACCATAAAGCTAAATCCGGGTTTACAGGGTTTTTAACCAAAACGATTTTATCTGTTCCTTTTAAAGTATCAGCAATTTCCTGAACTGCGAAAGGGTTTGCAGTTGTACGAGCACCAACCCATAATACATCGATATCATGTTCTAATGCTAGTTTACAGTGCGCTGCAGTTGCAACCTCAGTTCCCATTAACAAACCAGTTTCAGCTTTTGCTTTTTGTAACCATTTCAATCCGATTTCACCAACACCTTCAAATCCTCCCGGACGCGTTCTTGGTTTCCAGATTCCAGCTCTGAAAACGCTTACTTTAGAATCTTTTAATTCGTGAGCAATTTTCAAAACCTGATCTTCCGTTTCTGCACTACAAGGTCCAGCTATCACAAGTGGGTGATCTAAATTGAAATCTTCTAACCACTTTCTCATTTCTTTCTTATTTTCCATCTTATTCTAATTTACTTTTTAGTTATTGTTAATCCGTTTAATATCTCTTTTATTTTATTTGTGCTTTCCATTTCATTAAAAATGGCGTTGTAATCTTCTTCTTTCAGCAAATCCCTAAACCGGCTCAGGTTTGCAATATATTCTTCTAAGGTTTCTAAGACGTGTTCTTTATTTTGTTTGAAAATCGGTGTCCACATCGCCGGCGAACTTTTTGCAAGACGAACCGTGCTTTCAAATCCGCTTCCCGCCATGTCAAAAATATCCTGCTCGTCTTTTTCCTTATTCATTACCGTTTTTCCGAGCATAAAAGAACTGATGTGCGACAAATGCGAAACGTAAGCAATATGTTTGTCGTGCGAAACCGGATCCATATATCGAATTCTCATTCCGATTTCTGCAAAAAGTTTCAAAGCTTTTTCCTGCAGTTTAAAAGTGGTTTTTTCCACTTCGCATATAATATTTGTTTTTCCCTGAAACAAACCTCTTATTGCTGCCGATGGTCCTGAAAACTCTGTTCCGGCAATTGGATGCGTCGCAATAAAATTTCTTCTTTTCGGGTGACTTGCCACTGCGTCACAGATTGGTTTTTTAGTCGAACCCACTTCAAAAACAATTGTTTTATCTCCAACTACATCGAGTACCTTTGGCAAAACCGTCAGTGCCACATCAACCGGAACCGAAACAATTACAAAATCGGCATCTGCCAAATCTTCCATTTTTCCGGATTTTTCGACAACACCCAAATCAATTGCTTCCTGCAAATGTTTTTCGTTATTATCGATTCCAAAAATAGTCGCGTTCGGATGTTGCGCTTTGATGTCCAGCACCATTGAGCCACCTATTAACCCTATTCCTATTACATATACTTTCATCTTTATTTTTATTTGAAGCTAATTCCTGCTATCCGCTTTATCTTTTATGGTGAACCCCACCATAAAAGGATGCCGCTTCTATCAGGGCTAGGGCTTTTTGTTTTTTCAAGACCTTTAGATTTATTCGCCTTTTTTGTCATTTCGACTGAAAGGAGAAATCGCACTAGAAATTCCATCCGCTATTTCTTCAATCTTTGTCGAGTTCCGAGTGCGATTTCTCGTTCCTCGAAAATGACAAACTTTATCTAAAACCTATCAATCGCTTCCTGTATCTTTTCCTCCTTAACACATAATGAGAACCTTATATATCCTTCACCGTTACTTCCAAAAATGGTTCCCGGCGTTATAAAAATATGTTTGTCGTATAATATTTCGTCAATGAACTTTTCTGCTGATTCGATGCCTTCCGGAAGTTTAGCCCAAACAAATAAGCCAACTCCTTCTTTATATACTTTGCAACCTAGTTTCTCAGCCAGTTTTTCGGTTAATTCTCTACGGCGTCTGTAAATTTTATTATTATCTTCAAACCACGATTTATCACATTTCAAAGCTGCAATCGCTCCTTTCTGAATTCCGTAGAACATTCCGCTGTCCATGTTGCTTTTTACTTTTAGAACTGCATCAATAATTTCAGGATTTCCTAAAACCATTCCGACTCTCCAGCCTGCCATGTTGAATGTTTTACTAAGCGAATTCAACTCTAAAGCCACATCCTTCGCTCCTTCAAACTGCAGTAAACTCATCGGATTATCATTCAAAACAAAACTATATGGATTGTCGTTAATCAATAATATATTGTGTTTTTTAGCAAAAGCTACCAGTTTTTCAAATAACGCTGAACTTCCTCTCGCTCCTGTCGGCATGTGCGGATATCCCAACCACATAATTTTAACTTTCGAAAGATCTAATTTCTCTAAAGCTTCAAAATCCGGTTCCCAGGCATTTTCTTCTTTCAAATCATAATAAACCGGAACTGCCTGAACCAAATTAGTTACCGAAGTATAAGTCGGATACCCCGGATTCGGAATCAAAACGTGATCGCCTTCATTTAAAAATGCCAACGAAATATGCATAATTCCTTCTTTCGAACCCATCAATGGTAAAATCTCATTATTTGGATTCACTGCAACACCAAACTGATCTTTATAAAAATCCGCCATCGCCTGTCTCATTTCCGGTAATCCCTGATAGCTTTGATAACCATGTCCGTTTTCATCCTGAATTGCTGCAGCTACTGCTTCAATTACTGCTTTTGACGGACTCAAATCAGGGCTTCCAATTCCCATACTGATGATTGGTTTTCCTTCAGACATCAATTGTCTCACTTCTCTCAATTTTGAGGAGAAGTAGTATTCTTCAACTGTGTCTAATCGTTTTGCTGTTGTAATCATGATTCTTATGTATTCTCTTTTAGAATTTTCTGTTTTTTAATCCCGAAGGATTGGAATTTGGTATTTTAAAAATTGAAATTTGCCATTTATGGCTTGGTGTTTCTATATTCCCCCAATACTTTAAAATATTCTGCCATTATATTCAACAATGCTTTTGCTTTTGCGTAATCTTCGTATTTTTCAAATGTCACATCTACAAAAAACGAATATTTCCAGGGTGTTTCAATTTTTGGAAGCGACTGGATTTTGGTCAAATTCAGTTTGCAGTCGCTCATTACGTTTAGAACCGCTGCCAGACTTCCTCTTTTATGATCCAGTTCAAATTTGATGGAAGCTCTGTTGATTTCGCTTTCTGGCAAAAATGAATTTTGCTTTTTAATGATTACAAAACGGGTCATGTTGTTTTTGATTGTCTGAATCTCCGGTGCAATAATTTCAAGCTCGTACATTTCTGAAGCTACTTTACTTCCTATCGCTGCAATTCCGGTTAATTGTTTTTCCTGAATTCTTCTTGCCGTTTCCGCCGTATCTTTATCTTCAACCAATTTGATATTTGGATACGTTTTCAGGAAATCCATACATTGCAATAGTGCCATCGGGTGCGAATGAACTTCTTTTATGTCTTCAATCTTCTGACCTTTTAAAGCCATTAAATTTTGATGAATGCTCAAATAATGTTCTCCTATTATGTGTAAATTATTCTTGTCAATCAAAGCATAATTCGGAATAATCGGCCCCGCAATAGAATTTTCGATTGCCATAACCGCCTGATCTGATTTTCCGGCAATAAGGCTGTCAACCAATTCTTCAAAAGATAAACATTCGTCGATTTCAACATTTTCAGCAAAATACTCTTTCACTACCTGATGATGAAAAGAACCTTTGATACCTTGTATTGCAATTTTAGTTGTCATATAGTCAAAAAAAAATCCTGATTTTCATCAGGATTGTATATTAGTTTTATTTGTCTTAAATTTTGTTTCAAATAACCATAGCACAATCCTAACTTCTACTAAAGAAGAAATAAAAGTTGTTGCTAAAATAAAAACGGTTAGTTGCCATTTTGTTTGTGTTATTTTTTAAATTCTGTGCGAATGTATAAATTATTTTGACCTCACCAAAAAAAATATTGCATTTTATGAAACAAAAAAGGATTTCTTAACAAAATACATCCGTTTTGTATGATATTTTAATAAATCTGGCTTAAAATAAGATTTTTACAATTGGTATTTTTGAAAAGGTTCTAAGGATCTGAGTTGCTAAGCTTCTAAGATTTTAATCTTTTTGGAATCAATTTCAAATGAAAGGCATACATAAAATACAACCTCGCAAAACCAATGTTATGGTCAGTTTCATCTTGATAAGTATTTTTCCCTTAAATCAAGACCGTCTTCAAAATACGCTTCTTTTGGGTGAATATTAATGTAGGTTTTACGTGAAACTTCTAATATTGAGTCAATAAAAACGTCACCAAATCTTCTGTAAATTTCCTCTTGCATTTCATTACGGTAGCAAAAAGGATCAAATCTCCCAGGTCTTAAACATCCACCAACAAAACTTTTAGTTTCTACATTGTATTTTTTCAAAATTGATTTGATTAACTCAAATTCCTTTCTCGATTCTGTATAAAATACTAACTTTCCATCTTGAATATCTTTAAGAGCTTTTATTTTTTGAAAAATACAGCTTGTATCTACAGTTTGATAATTAGACTTAATTCTTAGAAAATTTGGATTATTAGTAAAATCTTGCACATTGTAATATATTCTATTTCCATTAAAATCTTTTTTGGGAAAATTTTCCTTTTGATTACAAGAAGAAAATGCAAATACTAACAGAATTAAAATACCAAAATGCCGCATGCTTTTATAGGTTTTGAAAAAATAGCCCATAACTACATAGATTTTAAATGAGACTTAACCTCATCCCAGGAATATAGCCCTGCTTTTCCTTCTTCTAAATTCTGGATTCTAACATCCAATTCTTTTTTTATATCCTCTGAAATTTCTAAGTCTTTTTTGGAAACACTATCCCATAGTTGTTCAGCCAAAAAAAAAAATTCGGCATCACTATATTTAGATAAATCTTTAACTTCCATGTTCTTTCTATTTAATTGCCTATTACAAATTTAGACAAATTTAATTTTGAATACGAATGTTTTTTTAGCCCCGATTACTTCACTATTATTTATTTTAATTCGAGTTCAGTGAACTTCGTTTGCAGTGAAAATCCTTTTGTGCCGGGGTTCGGCACAAAAGATTGCAACGAAAAGCGGGAATAGCTCCTGAAAATTTTAAAACAAGCCAGAAACCGGACTATTTTTAATTCCGATTTTCGAATAATCGAATTCCATTTTTTGCTGTAACAATGATGCATAAACTGACCTAAAATCAATTTGGTGTTTTAAATCGCCATTATCCAAATCGGTTAAATTTGGATTATTACCCAGAATTGTTCCTTTATTACTTCCTCCTATTACAAACATTGGCGCTGCCGTTCCGTGATCAGTTCCGCTGCCGTTGTCTTTTACGCGTCTTCCAAATTCTGAAAACACCACAATCGTTACATTTTGCAGCAATTGAGCTTGTTTCAAGTCGGTATAAAAACTGTATAAAGCATCGTTTAGTTCTGTTAATTTGCGTTCGTGGATAGAAAGCTGGTTATCATGCGTATCGAATCCGCCAAGCGAGGTGTAATACACTTTTGAATTCAGGTTTCCTTTTACGAGTCTTGCAATCCATTCCAGATTTTTGGACAATCCGGTTTTTGGATAACTGATTTCTGTTTTCGATTGCTTTAGTGCATTCTGAATGTCATCTGATCCTTCGACAACCGAATTGGCAATTTTGCGCACGAAGTCCAATTGCGGATTTTCAGATAATGTTACATTTTCCTTGCCCGTTTTTATCTTAAAACGATCTGGGTCTTTAACTGTGATTGAGTTCGGCTCCATTCCTTTCAAAGCCAGATTATCGATAGAATCGAGATTGATTCCGGCGGTTGGCTGATGATCGTGACATTGTACATCCAAATAACGCCCAAGCCATCCCTGATTTATATATTTATTGGAATCTGCCGCTGTTTGCCAAATTTCCTGACTACGGAAATGGGAACGCACCGGCTCCGGATAGCCCACATTTTGAATTACCGTTAAATCTCCGTTTTGCTGCATCTGCGCAAAATCTTTTAAAGCAGGATGAAACGCCATTCCTCTATTTTTGCCCACAACAACGTCTTTATTCAGGGAAATTTTTGTTCTCAAATCGTAATACAAAGGATCTTCATACGGAATAAAAGTATTCAGACCGTCGTTTCCTCCGTTGAGCTGAACAAATACCAGACATTGCTCTCCAGTAATCAGATTGTTCTGTTGGCCAAAAGCATGCAAAAAATTTGGAAGCACCAGCATTCCGCCGGTAAAAGTCCCTGTCAGGGTTAGAAAATTTCTTCTGTTCATAGCGCTGCGTTTTAAATCAATTGATATTCCGGCAATTTGGTGATGTAATTAAACAAACGAATTACGGCAAAATTGGCATTGGGTTGTTTAGGGTCAAAATCATACTTGAGTAAATTTTCCATATCTTTCTGCATTTCACTATTTACCTCAAATAACAATCTGTTGGATAAGTCTGCAATGATGGTTTTATTGTTTCCGTTAGAATCGAATTTTATCTTTACTTCTCTTTTCTCCAGTTCTTTTTTCGGCTTTATATTTTCTTCATCCATCATCATAATGCCAGACGCTTTTTTAGGAAGTTTTCGACCACTGCAAAGCAAATCTGAAGTATTGTTTCGCTGCAAATACACCTGTGAAGTCAGCCATGCATTTCCGCCATCCCAGCCTTTTACATTTAACTGATTATACAAATCCATCCCTTGCTGTTTCAGGAATGCGGCAATCATGCTCTCATCATAGTCGTCCAGCTGCAATTCATCAGTAAGCTGCAAAATATAAACTAAAGGATCTTTTATTTTTTTTCCGGTCTTGTCTTTGGCATATTCTTCGGTAAACATTTTGGTTAGCAGAGGCTTGATTTCAAAGTTCGATTTCCTAAAATAATCGCCATACCGAATCACCATTTCTTCTGATGGGTCATCATAAAGAAACCATTTCAGGATTTTTCGGGTAATCAGGTACGGAATATTTTTTTGTTCGAAAATAATATCCACCAGATCATCGGCTTTCCAGTTTCCCGTTCTCCCGAAGTACGTTTTATTACCGTTATCTTCTGCTTTTGGCTGGTAAACAGCACCTTCATCACCAAGATTTAATCCTGCCAAAGCCCTTGCTCCGTTTTTGATATCGTCTTCGCTATAATTCCCGATTCCGATGGTGAATAATTCCAGTAACTCACGGCTTAGGTTTTCGTTGATCTTGCCTTTTTTGTTGTCAATGTTATCCAGGTATTTAACCATAGCATTCGATTTTACAATCTTTTTGGTCATTTCTTTGAAGTTCCCAAAAGCATTTTCACGCAAAATCATATTGTGCTGGTAAAGCCAGTAATTGATTTTTACTTTTTGGGAAGCAGAGACAAAATGATTGTGCCAGAAACAAACCATTTTTTCGCGCAGTGGAAATTCATCGGTTTGCATTTTTGCAATCCACCATTGTTTTAATTCGCCTGTGGTATAAATTTCTTTTCTCTGGATTTTCTTTTTTTCTTCCGGATCCAGATCTTTTAGTGATTGCCGAAGCGCTTTTAATTCGGCAGTGGTCTTGGGTGTGTTTTCTAAAAAAGCGGGAAGTTGTGTATCAAACTTTGAATAATAGGATTTTTTTAGAAATTTTTCCAATCCCAGTTTTTCTATTTTATTAGATTCTTTTCCTGAGAAGCCCAATCGTAACGACCAAAGATTGCTTTTTTTCATAACAAAGAGGTTAGTTTAAGATAAGACTTTTGTTTTTTAGAAAGGTTTAATTTGAGGAAGGTTCTGAGGTCTTCAGTTGCTAAGGTTTTAAGATTTTGAAAGTTTTTGGTAATATTAAACGAGAAACTTCATCCGAATATTGTCATTCCTTTCGAAAGGAGAAATCACGCTAGAGACTCGACAAAGATTGGCGATATACTTTGCTGAATTTCTAGTGTGATTTGCTTCGCCTGTTAGCTATCGCTCGAGTCTCGTTCCTTGAGGATGACAAAATTGGTAGAAAAAACTTTGTGCCCTCTCGCCTTTTCAAGTAAGTAAATTAGCATACTTTTTGCGAAAACTTCCGCATACTTTGCGGTTAAAAAAAACATTCCAATATTGGAATTTAATTATTGAAAATTTTCAAAATTTTGTAACATTTTAATAGTTGCCGTATCCAAAGCACGGATCCGATTATTTATAAACTTAAAACTATTAAAATGAAAAAGTATATCATCTTAGTTATCGCATTCTTATTTTCAGCATTATGTTTAAATGTTTTTGCACAAAGTAAATCGTATCCTTTTGAAGTTGTAAAAACCGGAAACGGAAAAAAATCAATAATATTCATTCCGGGATTTGCTTCTTCTGGCGATGTTTGGAATGAAACCAAAGTCAATTTCGAAAAAAATTTTACTTGTTATACACTTACAATGGCCGGTTTCGCTGGCGCAAAACCTGTAGAAAATTCTTCATTTAAAAACTGGAAAGACGGAATTGCAGCATTCATTAAAGATCAAAAAATAGAAAAACCAGTTGTAATCGGGCACAGTATGGGAGGCGGTTTGGCTTTGGCAATTGCTTCAGATTATCCTGAATTGGTTGGAAGTATTGTCGTTGTTGATGCTTTACCATGTTTGGCCTCGCTTTCGGATCCTTCTTTTCAATCAAAAGAAAATAATGACTGCTCGCCAGCTGTAAAACAAATGACGGCTATGAATGAAAAGCAATTTTACGATATGCAGAAACAAACAATGCCAAGACTTTTGGCAGATCAATCAAAACTGGAAATGGTTGTGGATTGGAGTGTAAAATCAGATCGAAAAACTTTTGCCGAAATGTATTGTGATTTTTATAATACCGATTTGAGAAACAGGATTGCACAGATAAAATGCCCGTCGTTAATTTTGTTAGAGTCTTATTTTATAAATTTAAAACCTGCAATTGAGGAACAATATAAAAATTTGAAAACGGCTGATTTTAAATACGCTGCGAAAGGGCTTCATTTTATTATGTACGATGATACAGCCTGGTATCTGGAACAATTAAATAATTTTTTAAAACCTGAATAATGGAGTTTGAAACTATCTACAAAACATATTGGGACAGAATTTTCAGGCTATGCATGGGCTTTGTTAACGATTATGATATCGCGCAGGATCTCGCCCAGGAAACCTTTATAATCGTATGGCAGAAACTGGAAACTTTTAGAAACGAGTCGGCAATTGGAACCTGGATTTTTAGAATTGCTTCGAATAACTGTTTAAGACAGATTGAAAAAGACAAACGTTTTCCAAAATCAGATCTGCCGGTTCATCTGAGCGAAGAAAAACAAACTTCGATTGAACCCCATATTCAATTTTTATACAAATGTATAGCCGAATTACCAGAAACAGACCGTATTATTATTTCACTGGAATTAGAAGATCTAAAACAGTCGGAAATTGCCAGAATAGTTGGGCTTTCTGAAGCCAATGTACGCGTGAAAATTCACAGAATAAAAGAAAAACTGACTCAAAAATTTAAAGAACATGGACCACGATAATAATATAGATTTTAAAGATTTATGGAAAAAACAAACCGTAAGCCAGCCTGACATGCAGGATTTGCTTTCCAGGGTGAGCGTGTTTAAAAAAATGGCACTGCGCAGTTTATGGATGACCAATATTATGCTTTTGGCAACAAGTATTTTTATAATTTTTATCTGGATGTATTTTAAGCCTCAGTTGATATCAACTAAGATCGGAATCGTTTTGGTGATTCTCGCTATGGTGATTTATCTGTTAGTTTACAATAAATTATTTGGGAAATATAAAGATATTGACGCAACTATAACCAATCATGATTACCTCCAAAAATTAGTTTTGATTAAAAAGAAACAGCAATTTTTACAAACTAATATGATGAGCCTGTATTTTCTGATGCTAAGTGCCGGGATTGGCCTGTATATGTATGAATACGCTAGCCGAATGACTCTTTTGGGAGCAGTGTTGACTTATGGGATAACGTTTTTATGGATTTTATTCAACTGGTTTTTCATTCGCCCCAAACAAATCAAAAAACAGCAGAACAAAATAAATAGTCTCATTCAGAGATTCGAGGAGGCAACGCATCAGTTAGAATCATAAAAAAAAACCAAAAAGCACCTCAAAATACAATTTGAAGTGCTTTTTTTAGATATTATTAAATCTAATATAAAATCAATTGTAATATATTAGTTTTAATTTTTAAGTAAGTCACTATCATAATCAAAATCTACATATAAAGAAAATTCATTTCCAACTAAAGGCTGATAAAGCACTTGAATATGCCCCCTTATAAAGCAATCGAAGGTGAAATTGTGTTTAGTGAAGAAGTGAAAACTATAATTAGCCAGCCATTATGTGAAGATTTAGAGCGAATTCCGGCTTTAAGCAGAAGAGAGCGTGATATTGCACTATTGTTATCGCAAGGAAAGTCAACTCAGGAGATAGCCGACGATTTATTTCTAAGTTTTTTGACTGTTCAAACCCATCGCCGTAATATTCTTCAAAAATACAAAATGAAGAATGTGGCAGAACTAATTGCTTTTCTACTCAAAAACAATATGCTGAACTGAGACATAATGGGTATAAAAATGCCAAAATGACATTTTGTTAAAATGGTTCATAATTTGCAGATCGTTTTGTAAATTTAGATTCAATCAAATCAAATAAAATCATGGGAAGTGGATATTTAATTATTGCCGGGGCTATAATGTTATTTAGCTGGCTGGTAAGTTCAAGACTAAAAAGTAAATTCGAATTATACTCCAAACTGCAATTACAAAACGGTATGAGCGGGAGGGAAATTGCCGAAAAGATGCTCGCAGACAATGGTATTTACGATGTTCGTGTGATTTCGACTCCGGGTCAATTGACAGATCATTATAATCCTGCAGATAAAACGGTTAATTTAAGCGAGGCGGTTTACAATCACAGAAATGCAGCAGCAGCAGCAGTTGCGGCTCACGAGTGCGGTCATGCGGTGCAGCATGCAATTGGTTATGAGTGGCTGACAATGCGTTCGGCATTAGTGCCTATTGTAAGCGTAGCATCCAATTATGTACAATGGATTTTATTGGCCGGAATCCTGATGATCAGGACTTTTCCACAATTATTATTAGTAGGTATCGTGATTTTTGCCGCAACAACATTGTTTACAATTATAACTTTACCTGTTGAATATGATGCAAGTAATCGTGCGCTCGCGTGGTTAGAAAATAAACGAATGCTCACACAACAAGAGCAGGCGGGAGCAAAAGATGCATTAAAATGGGCAGCGAGAACGTATGTGGTAGCAGCTATTGGTTCAATTGCAACCTTGTTGTATTATATTTCGATTTATTCAGGAAGCAGAAGGAATTAGTTTTAATGTGGCAATTGAGATAATTAGCCGATTAGATAATTATTTATAAAGCCCGACAAATTTTCAAATCTGTCGGGTTTATTATTTATATGTGTTTTGAATATTATCAAATTATCAAATTGACACATTATCTAATTTTACAGCTGAATCTGTCTGTCAATCTGCTGATCCAGTGAAATGAAGGTTTCAGTTCTCGAAACCCCCTCAATTGCCTGAATTTTGGTATTTAAAAGCTGCATTAAATGTTCGTTGTCACGACAGATAATTTTAATTAAAACTGACCAGTTTCCGGTAGTATAATGACATTCTAAAACTTCAGGAATTTTTCTAAGTTCTTTTACAGCTTCGGAATTTCCGGAAGCTTTGTCGAGATAAACACCAATAAATGCCATGGTATTGTAGCCTAAAACTTTTGGGTTTACAGTAAATTTTGACCCTGATATCACACCGGATTGTTCCAGCTTCTTCAAACGCTGATGAATCGCCGCTCCCGAAATGCCTATTTTATTGGCAATTTGAAGAATAGGTTTGCGGGCATCGTCCATAAGATATCGAAGGATTTCTTTGTCGATACCGTCAATTTCAATTAATAGGGAATTGATTTTCATAACTTAAAATTTGAAACTATTCTTGTAATTTGAGTTTAGAATAGAAATCAAATGTAGTTAAATTGGTCTGAAAAAGAAAATCCAAATCCCAAGTGTTAAATTGGAATCTGGATTTTTTAAGATTGTATATTTTAGAATTTATTTCGCTTTGTTTGCTTCGGCAATGTATTTTTCCAGAGCCATTGTCATAGAAGGAGTTTCAGGAGTCGGGGCAAGAATGTCAATTCTTAAACCATGGTCTAAAGCTTCTTTTTGAGTTGTGCTTCCAAATACAGCAATTCGGGTATTGTTTTGTTTAAAATCAGGAAAGTTTTTAAACAATGATTTTATTCCCGTTGGGCTGAAAAAAGCCAAAACATCATAATAAACGTCTGCTAAATCTGACAAGTCGCTCATTACAGTTCTGTAGAAAATAGCTTGTGCCCAGTCTACTTTCAAACCGTTTAAAGTTATTGGTGCATCAGCAT
The DNA here is from genome assembly GCF_027111255.2 of Flavobacterium flavigenum. Lineage (NCBI taxonomy): Bacteria > Pseudomonadati > Bacteroidota > Flavobacteriia > Flavobacteriales > Flavobacteriaceae > Flavobacterium > Flavobacterium flavigenum. The sequence goes on from NZ_CP114285.2 coordinate 2,557,048, forward strand.
TTAACTGATCAGAAGCCGGCAATAAGAATTTTTCGTCCTTGTATTTTTTAATAAGCGGAGATAAATCTGCAAAATCTTTCGCGCCAACATAAATTTTACGTTTTCTGTAGACCACATATTTTTGCAGGTAAAAAGCCACCGCTTCAGATTGACAAAAATATTTCAATCCTTCAGGAACTTTGTAACGCATTTCGTCAGCAACTCTGAAAAAATGATCAACCGCATTTCGGCTTGTTAAAATAATTGCAGTGTAATGATTAAGATCGATTTTTTGTAATCGGATTTCTTTTGCACTAACTCCCTCCACATGAATAAAAGGTCTGAAATCAATTTTTATTTTGTGTTTCTGTTGGAGCTCAAAGTAAGGGGAGTTTTCCACTTTAGGTTCAGGCTGTGACACCAAAATTGTTTTCACTTTCATATTATAGACATTTACTGAGCCGCCTTAGTAATCCAATAATACAGGAAATAATAAGGGGCTATTTCAAGAGCGCAAAGATACAAAATAAAATAAAACAATTTATTGATTATTGTATTTTGATAAGTTTTAATTGAAATAAAGTATGAAAACATACTGATGCATGCTGAAACACCTATGATTGCTAATGGTATGATTTTAGGAATATCGTCATGATAGAACAAAATTGCATTAACGGGAAGTATTAATAAACCAATATAGGTTCTGTAAGTTGCTTTTTGTAAGTTGAAAAGATCGACAAATTCATTAATGTTGAAAGAAGTTCCTACGATTTTTTCAATTAAATATTTAGCTAATATAAAATAGGTCAGAAAAGTGACAATTTGGGTAAAAAGCATCCAGTCTGTTTTTTCTGTTTTTACCGGAAACTCAAAGATGTGCATTGTAATTTGTATGAAAAAGGCATACGAAATAATTTGTACAAAAAATAAGGCTACTGTAAAACTGCTTCTGAGATGTGAAACGTCGCGGTAAATTTTAACGTACTTATCCGAGAAAATAAGTCTGGTAAATTCGCTAAATCTGTTTTCATATGCTGATTTAGTAATCGCAACAACAGCAAAAGCCAACACAAATAAAAGTGTTGCCCAATCTTTGTTTTCTATTATCCTGAGGTGAAACTGTTCCATCATAACATTTACAAAATTAGTAATTTTTTGTGTCAATACTTTTATTATAGATTTATTATGAACCAAATGCTATAAAAAAGTTTACTTTTGCGGTGAAATTACGCAGAAAAAATGAGTGATAGTATTGTCATAATTCCTACCTATAACGAAATTGAAAACATAGAAAGTATAGTACGTGCTGTACTTTCGCAACATAAATCTTTTCACCTTTTAATTATCGATGATAATTCTCCTGATCGCACTGCTGATAAAGTGATTGCGCTTCAGGAAGAATTTCCGGGAAGACTGTTTCTGGAAAAAAGAGCTAAAAAATCTGGTCTTGGTACAGCTTATGTTCATGGTTTCAAATGGGCTATGGAACGTAAATATGATTTCATTTTTGAAATGGATGCTGATTTTTCACACAACCCAAATGATCTTGAAAAATTGTACAATGCCTGTCATCTTGGAGGGGCTTCTTTAGCTATTGGGTCACGTTATGTTACAGGAGTAAACGTAGTAAACTGGCCTCTTAGCAGGGTATTGATGTCTTATTTTGCTTCGGTTTATGTAAAGTTTATTACCGGAATGAAAATTCACGATGCAACAGCAGGTTTTGTGTGTTATAAAAGAGAGGTTCTGGAAAAGATAAATCTCGATAAAATCAAATTTGTTGGATACGCTTTTCAAATCGAAATGAAATATAGAACTTATTGTGGTAAATTTGAAATAACAGAAGTTCCGATTATTTTTACCGATCGTACAAAAGGAGTCTCAAAAATGAGCAATGCCATTATTAAAGAAGCAATACTTGGAGTTATTTCGCTTCGATTAAAAAAAATATTCAATACACTATAAACGAACGGCGATGAACAGGATTTTAATTAAGAATGCCAAAATTGTAAACGAAGGATCAATTTTTGAAGGTGATGTTTTAATCGAAAACGACTTAATTGTAGAAGTTGCAGACAGCATCAGTCTAAAATCATCCGATTGTAAAGTAATAGATGCCGAAGGAAATTTTCTGATTCCGGGCGCAATTGACGACCAGGTACATTTTAGGGAACCGGGACTTACACATAAAGGGGATATTGAATCGGAGTCGAGAGCTGCCGTAGCAGGAGGAATTACTTCTTTCATCGAACAGCCAAATACAGTTCCGAATGCTGTTACACAGGAAATTTTAGAAGATAAATACCAAATAGCTTCCCAGAAATCATTCGCTAATTATTCCTTTATGATGGGAGCTACGAATGATAACCTGGAGGAAGTGTTAAAAACAAATCCTAAAAATGTTGCCGGAATCAAGATTTTCCTGGGGTCTTCAACCGGAAATATGCTGGTTGATAAAGAAGAGACTTTAGAAAAAATATTTTCGAGTACGCCAATGCTAATTGCGGTTCATTGTGAAGATGAAACCACGATTCAGAATAATTTGGCTGAATTCAAAGAAAAATATGGAGATGATATTCCGGTTACGGCGCATAATCTGATCCGTAGTGCAGAAGCTTGTTATATTTCGTCTTCAAAAGCGGTGGCTTTGGCGAAAAAAACAGGAGCCCGTCTGCATATTTTCCATCTTTCAACCGCGAAAGAAATGGAATTGTTTACGAATAAAATTCCGTTGGAAGATAAAAAAATCACAGCTGAGGTTTGTGTACATCATCTTTGGTTTACCGATGAAGATTACAAAACTAAAGGAAATTTTATCAAATGGAACCCTGCCGTAAAAACGGATGCAGACAGAAAAGAACTTTGGAAAGCTTTAAATGATGGCCGTATTGACGTTATTGCAACCGATCATGCACCACATACAAAGGAAGAAAAATTACAATCTTATTTAAAAGCGCCTTCAGGAGGACCTTTAGTGCAGCATGCTGTTGTTGCAATGTTTGAAGCGTACCATCAGGGGAAAATCACGGTGGAAAAAATCGTAGAGAAAATGTGCCATAACCCTGCGAAGATTTTTAAAATCGAAAAAAGAGGTTTTATTAAAGCAGGTTATTATGCAGATTTGGTTATTGTAAATCCAGGTTTGCCATGGAGTGTGAAACCAGACAATATATTGTATAAATGCGGCTGGTCTCCGTTTGAAAATTTTACTTTCAAATCGAGAATTACACATACTTTTGTAAACGGAGAAATGGTTTATAATAATTTTAAAGTAAAAGACATCCGTGCCGGAAAACGATTATTATTTAACAGATAAACTGCAAATGAAGAATTTTGTATTTATAATATTGGTTGTGTTTCTTTCTGTAAGCTGTAAAAAAGAGCTGGTCAAAGAACCGGCTAAACTTATAGAGAAAGATAAGATGATCGATATAATATATGATTTATCTCTTTTGGAAGCTATAAAATACCAGCAGCCTTTGTCGCTGGATTCAGTTGCATCTAACCCAACAAAGTTTATTTTTAAAAAATACAAAGTTGACAGTCTGCAATTTGCACAAAGTAACATTTATTATGCAGCTGATTATGATAGCTACAAAGAAATGTTTGATGAAATAAATGCGAGGCTGGATAGAGAAAAAAAGAGTACTGAGAAAAAGCTGAAAGCTGAAGAAAAAAAAGAAAAAGCAAAAAAAGCAGCTGAAGCTAAAAAGAAAAACTTAAATGAAACTCCTAAAGATTCTGTCAAAAAGAAAGTAATTAAAAAAGCTGACATCGATTCTATAAAAAGAAAGAGAAGTCTTCAGCATAAAGGATTATAATTTCGATGCTTCTTTTATGTATTCATGCACATCCAGAAAAACCGTTCCCAGAGCGGTTTTTATTTTTTCATTCGAATACAGATTTTTAGAATAAGAAGCTTTTGCAGTGGCTTTTGTAAGGCTTCTTTTTTGAAAGAACAGAGTTGAAAAGATACTGTCTGCAATCCAAAGAAGATTCATAAATATTGGTTTGGCGTGAATTGTTGGTTTTTTTACTTTTAAAACTTCAGCAAGCGTGTTCAGAATATCCCTGAACACAATATTGTCAGCAATTACCGTAAAACGTTCATTTTTTATATTGCTTTTCATGAGCTCAAAAGCTACTCTTACAACATCATTTATAGTGATAAATCCGCTTTTTCCAAGGGTGTAGAATGAAAGTCCTTTACTTACTTTTAGATACAGTTCATTACTTCCGTGTTCAAAAATTGATTTTGTAGCAACGGGAGCTAAAATAACGCCGGGATTTACAATAATGACATCTAAGCCTTCCTGAACGCCTCTCCAGACTTCCATTTCGGCACCGTATTTTGAAATAGCGTAGTCGCTGTGTGGTTTTTCCGGATTCCAGTCAGTTTCTTCAGTGATATAAGTTTCATGTGGCTGTAAATCTCCCAAAGCAGCAATAGAACTTACGAAACAGAATTTCTTTACATCTTTTGCTAAAGAAAAATTAACCATATTGGCAGTTCCTTCGATATTGGTTTTTCGAAGTGCATCCTCATCTTTTGGATCAAAAGAAATAAGGGCAGCGCAATGATAAACGTGTTCTATATTGATGAAAGCAGTCTCAAGGGAAGGAACGTCTAATATATCGGCTTCAAGCCAATTGATTTTTTCGAATAAATCGCCTTTTTTATACAATTCAAAAACCGATTTTGTTTTTTGGATATTGTTTTGGCTGCGATAAATAGCCCTGACATTTTCTCCATTTTCAATCAAATGAAGCAATAAATGTGCGCCAACTAAACCGGTTCCTCCTGTTACTAATACCATTTTGTAAATATACTGTTTTGGGTCAAAGTTACAAAGTTACAAAGATGCAAAGGCTCAAAGTTTTTTTACTCCAAATTACATTTATTTCCCTGTTGGTGCAGTTCTAATCACTGTAATCCCTTACGGTCTTATTTTTACAAAACAGAAACGAAATGTAAACAGCCCTTGAAAAAATTGGAATTTAGAATTTTTTAAGGCATGGAATTTAAAATTTATTGAGTTTTGAAACTGAGTTTTGAAACTGAGTTTTGACATTGTCATTGCTTTTTGAATTTGCCATTGCCATTGTTTTTTGCCATTGAAATTGATATTGATTACATTTGCGCAAAAATATTTTAAAATGAAGAATCTAGTTGAAGAATTAAAGTGGCGCGGTTTGTACCATGATAGCATGCCAGGAACGGAAGAACAATTGCTAAAAGAGGTAACATCGGCTTATATTGGTTTTGATCCAACGGCAGATTCGCTGCATATTGGCAGTATGGTTCAGATTATTTTATTGGTTCATTTAAAGAATTTTGGTCATCAGCCTGTTGCTTTGGTGGGTGGTGCGACCGGAATGATTGGTGATCCATCCGGAAAATCTGATGAAAGAAATCTGTTGAACGAAGAAACTTTAGCTAAAAATGTTGCCGGAATCAAAAGTGTTCTGTCGCGTTTTTTAGATTTTAATTCAAATGAACCAAACGGACCAATCATGGTAAATAACTATGACTGGATGAAAGAGTTCTCGTTTATTGATTTTGCCCGTGAAGTTGGAAAACGTATTACGGTAAATTATATGATGGCGAAGGATTCTGTTAAAAAGAGAATTAACGGAGAAGGTGAAGGAATGTCTTTCACAGAATTCACCTACCAACTGATTCAGGGATACGATTTTTATCATTTATATAAAAACAACAACTGCCTTTTGCAAATGGGAGGTTCTGACCAATGGGGAAATATTACCACAGGTACAGAATTAGTGCGCAGAATGGGCGGAGAAAATGCGAAAGCTTTTGCATTGACAACGCCTTTAATTACAAAAGCAGACGGATCTAAATTCGGAAAGTCTGAAGGAGGAAATGTATGGCTGGATGCTGATAAAACTTCGGTATATAAATTTTACCAGTTTTGGGTAAATGCTACTGATGCTGATGCGGAAAAATACATTAAAATCTTTACTTTTTTAGATAAAGAAACAATAGAAGCTTTGATTGCAGAACATCAGGCAGCACCGCATTTAAGAGTTTTGCAAAAGAAATTAGCTGAAGAAATCACTATTTTTGTTCACAGCAAAGAAGAATTAGAAAAAGCGATTCAGGCTTCGAATATCTTGTTCGGGAATTCAACTGCGGATGATTTAAAGAAATTGGATGAAAAAACCTTTTTAGAAGTTTTTGACGGAGTTCCGCAAGCCGAAATTGCAAAAGCTGATCTTGAAAATGGTTTAGACATTATCACTGTTTTAAATGAAAAAACAGGTTTCTTTAAATCAAATGGAGAAGCGAGAAGAGCTTTAACAGCTAATTCTATTTCGGTTAACAGAGAAAAAATAAAAGAAGATTTTGTTTTGACAGTAAATGATTTAATCAACAATCAGTTTGTGTTATTGCAAAGCGGTAAGAAAAATTATTTTGTGATTCGAATTATTTAGTTCTTATTCAGAAAACTTAATTAAAAATATAAAAAGCATCAGCGGTAGCCGATGCTTTTTCGTTTTAGTGAATATTTTTTATTTAATAACTTTTCGGGTTTCATTTTTAGATTTAATCATATAAATACCGCTTTTTAACGAATCTAATGATTTGTTTTCTTCTTCTTCAGAGCTAACTTCTTTTGTTAAAACTTTTTGACCTTGGAAATTATAAACATTAATAGAATAGGGTTGCTTAACCTCTTCAGCTTCTAATTTGGATTGTACTATTTTTCCAAAAGGATTATAGAAAGTTACAGGTATGGCAGTCACGTTATTATTTTCATTTGATTCAGCATTTGTTTTAGAGTCATCAACTGAAATAAGAATGTTTCTGTTTCCGGTAAATGTTGTGCCGATATTACCAAAATCAGAAGAGAAAATTGTTTTCGATACTGTAATTGAAGCTCCTGGGTTTATTGCGTTTATTGTGATACTACCTGCAGTAGATTTTAAATCAGCTGTGTCAATAATACCGTCAGTTGATAAATAAAACTGAAGGTTTGTAGGAGTCGATGCAGCGTTTCCAGTATTTTTAATGGTTATTGCCTGTAAATTGATACTTCCGGATTGATTGCTTATAGTGTGTCTTCTGTTTCCTAAATCACTTAGTGCTGCGGGACAATCAAAACAATTACTAAAAACAATTGTATTATTTCGATCGATAACTAAATCCGGTTTTCCTGTTGGATTTGGGTTTGGATTTGTTGGAGATGTCCCATCTTTTATAACTATTTTATAAGGTGACGACACAATATTATTGTATCCATTAAAATCTTCAGTGTTAGTTATTCTCATAGTTAGATAATACTGACCGTTGCTAATAGTATTAGGGACAGTATAAACCACACTTGCAGTATAGCTATTATTTGCATTTGAAGGCGTGACCCACTGAGTAGCGGTAAGTAGTTGTGTATCGTCACTACCATCTGTATAATTGCTTGATTTTGAAAGATAAAATGTAAGTGTAGTAGTGGCACTTTGAATATTTGTACCTATATTTCTTATTGTAAAAGTTGCTGATTTTATTGAACCTCTATAGAGCTCTTCATAAGTAGATGGAGTAACTGCTACAGCTTGCAAGTCGGGTTTTTGACAGTTAAATGCAACAATAGAAAAAAGTGAATTACTGTCTGTAGAGTCTACTTCATAATCTGCATCACCGCTTTCTACACTTGCCCCATCAATTAAATAATAATTAGCACCTTTGCCAAAATCCATAAAACAAACATCACCTGAAGCTAACGATTTTGCTATTTTAATATTTACCATTTCTCTGGTATTATTAACTGTTAAGTTCGAACAAAAGTTATTTTGAGCCTCTTGCAATGTTGATCCTAATAAAATAGGTCTTATGTATTTCCAAGATAAAGAATTACATAAATCAGTAATTGGTGCGCCAAAGTCTATAGGAGTATATATATCTATTCCTCTTTCATAAGGAATATCATCTGTATATTTTACTCTGTAATATCTTGTACCCTCACCTAAACCTAAGTCAATTTTATATATATTACCTACTTTTAGTTTGTAATTTTGTTTTAAATTTAATTCTATAACTCGTAAAGGACTGAAGTGATGAGTGCATTCAATTGAAATAGCCCATTCTATATTGGGTCCCAAATCTTCTAGATCGTGATACCTGTAATCTGGATTCTGTGACCATCCAATTAAGGTTAAAAAGCAAAATAATACTAAAGTAATTTTCTTCATGATTTTATATTTAAAATTTTATTTAAAAGTAATTTTAAAATATAAATCCAGTATTTTTCGTATATTAATTGTAGGTTAATAAATTACGTATATTCTTACTAATTATGTAAAATAGAAGTAAGAGACAAAGAAACAAAGAAAGATTGCTTACAGTACCATCAAATTACAGCCACGAATATCAGAATTATCAAAACGTCCCAATACCTCGAAAGAGTTGTTGGGATTTTTTTTGCCTAAATCCTGTGTGGCGATAAATGAACAGGAATTGATATTGGCTAAATCAATCACATTGATTCCACCTGTTTTTCCGTCTTTCACATATGTTAGCGCATCTTCGGGATCACGCATGAGAACATGCATCCAGGAAGGACATTCGAAAACGCCTTCACCTAAAGAGTAAGCCTGCGCCAAAAGTTCGGTCATACCATATTCTGAATGAATTGAAGAAACGCCAAAGCCTTTACAAAGCTGTTCATGCAGTTCTTCGCGAATCATTTCTTTACGTTTGCCTTTCATTCCGCCGGTTTCCATAATAATGGTATTTTGAAGACTGAATTGATGTTTTTCAATTAAATCTAATAAAGCATATGTAACGCCAATCAAAATCACATTCTGGCCTGATTCATCCAATGCAGTCAGCTTTTTAATCAGGTCGTCGTGGTTGTGTAAATAAAACCCGCTTTCAGGCTGATTGGATAGTTTTATTAAGTCTTCGACCATATAAATTAACGAAGAGCCATCTCGTTCTAAATAAGATGGTAAAAGGGCTAAAACAACGTAGTCTTCGATATTGCCGTAAAATTGTGAAAAGCCTTTTCGGTAGCTTTCTTCATATAGGGAAACGTCCGAAACCAAATGCCGGCTCGTAACCATTTCGGTAGTACCGCTACTGGTAAAAGTTACCTGAGGGAAATCAGAATTTGAAACTACTTCGTGGCTTTTGAAAAACTGAATCGGTAGAAACGGAATTTTTTCCAGAGATTTTACCTGTTGCGGATTTATGTTTAAAAAATCACAGAAATTACGATATACTTTATTGTTTTCATATTGAAAACGAAACACCTTAAGTGCTATTTTTTCAAATTGTTTCTGACTTGAGATGGTAAATATATTGTTGGCTGTAATCAAAACTTTTTTTGTGCAAAGGTATAAATTATTGTAGGTGTAAGGATAATAAAAAAGCTCCAAATTATGGAGCTTTATATGTGCATTTTCTATGGTTTATCGAACAATTAATTTTCGCGTTGCCGAATTGCCTTGTTCACTTATTTTTATGATGTAAACTCCTGGTGTGAGATCAGGAATGCTAAGTTCTTTTGAAGTCAAATGTGTCTGAAGTACTTTTTTTCCTAAAACATCAAAAATTATAATTTCTTTTTCAAGATCATTTTTGGAAGTAATATATACTTTCCCATTTAACACAGGGTTAGGGTACAAGCTCAACCCCTCTATAGGAGCCCCCTGAGTTTTAGGCGTTGGTTTACTGTCCTGAGCTGAGACGCTTACAGTAAAGAAAAAAGCCAGTAAGAAAGTAATATAAAAGTAATTTTTTGCCATCGCATGATTTTAGATAAGTAAATATACAAAAAAGTTTTCAAAAATTACACCAAAAAAAAACATCCTAAGTATTTAGGATGTTTTTAACATTATATTTTAAGTGAATTATTTGATCAAGTTAACACCGTCAACTGTAGCCCAAGCTCCAGGAGTTAATGAAGCTCCAGTTGCAGTAGTGCTAGTTGTCCAGTTTGTTAAAGGAAGAAAACTAGCTGCAGATAATGTAAAAGTAGCTTGTCCTGAAATGAAGGTAATAGGTGAGTTGGTGATTTTTACGTCTTTTAATTTAATTTTACCACCAGCAACTTGATGATCATAAGTAACTTTATCCAGTATTTGTAGTACACCACCATTAAATGCAGTAGGAGTAGTTTGACTAACATAACCATCAATTACGATGTTGCTGAAATCTCCATTTCCTTCTTTTTTAAATTGAAAAGCGTCCAATTGAATTTCTTTTTGTTCTTCAGTAACCGTACCAGCAGCTCTTTTTAGAGTGATGTTAGTTACTTTTGGGAAATAAGCATTATCATTTGAAGAAGCTTCAATTTCCATACCATAGTTTCCTTTGTCAATTTGGTAAGCATACCAGTTACTATTTGCCTGACCTTGCCATCCATCTTGCCAGTCAAATGAATCATCATAGTTACCGTAAGAGATAGCATTAGTCATACTTACAGTTCCTCCAAAGAATTCGAATCCGTCATCAGCACCTTTGTAAGATACTAAGTGATCTAAAGTTGTTCCTGAACCTACTGAGTAAAAAGTAAAACCATTGTTTTCTTTTGCACCGTCAGCTAATTTTGAACCAGCATATTCAACTCTTGTGTAAACTAATGAACCACTATTGTGAGCTGCATTTGTTCCTCCGTATGAGATGTTATTTCCGTCTTCTGAAGTAGAAGATGCTTTTCCGCCAGCTACATTTACTGGAGCATCACCATAGATTATGATTCCTCCCCAAGATCCTGGAACCTTAGATTTTTCTGTAAATACAACTGGTTTATCAGCAGTTCCTTTTGTGATTAATTTTCCATCTTTTAATACAACTAATGCATTGTCGCCAGTTGCTTTGTCTATTGTGATGGTTGATCCTGCCTCAAATGTTACTGTAACGCCAGAGTTGATTTTTACAATTCCTTTTAAAGTGTAGTTCCCATAAGCATAAGTAACGTCCTTAGTTATTGGTCCTGTAATTTCACCAGTAGCAGGAGGAGTAACTGGAGTTGAATCGTCGCTGCTTGAGCATGAATTTAAGAATAACCCTGTTACAAGTGCTAAAGCTAAAAATTTTGTTTTCATAAGAGTGTTGTTATATTTTATTTTCACAAATGTATAGGCTAAATTCAAGTTGTGGGTTATCTCAATATTACTTTACGGTTATCAAAATAAAAGTTTAATGTCAAGAAAATGTTATGTGTTTTTTGTTCTGTTGATTTTAAACTCAATTTGCTTGTGTATAAAAAAAGCTCCAAAAATGGAGCTTTTAATAATTGTTTTTGTTGTTTTAAAAAGTATAACCAAATTTTAACGAAAACCCAACTCCTTTTTTGTAACTGTTAGCTAATAATGATTCTTCGTCAACTTTTATGGTTCCATTATTTCCAAATTCCAATTTTCGTAGTGGATTTAGTAAGTTGTCAGCAGTAAATTTCACATCAAAGTGTTCTGAAATTTTACTTCCCCAAACAAAGTCTAATTGCTGTACCGGCAATTCATAAGTATGATCCTGACCATTTGTTCCTACAGCATATATTCTTTTTCCAAAAACACCATAAACTAATGAAACAGTATTTGACCAGTCTTTGCTAAAATTAAATTCATATTTTAAATCCGAATTTACTAACCAGTCTGATGCCCCTTGTAACGATCTTGATTGATGCGTTTCTATAGAAGGTTTTACGGTAATAATTCCGTCTTCGTCTATAGATTCAAAATTAGGGCTTACAGTAACTTTAGATGACATCAAAGTAGCATTTAATCCCCATGAAAAACTACCTAAGCTTTCGCTGATTCTTTCTAGTCCAACAAGAAGTTCAGCTTCTATTCCATATAAATTGGCACTGTCAGAATTTAGAAAAGTGGTAACCGTTCCTGTGGTTGCGTTTGATATAAAAGTTTTTTCAATTGGATTGATAATATGTTTTCCAAATAATCCAACAGCAATCATTTCTTTTGCAGTTGGGAATAATTCATATTTTAAATCAAAATTGTAATTATCGCTGTTTTTCAAAATTGAATTTCCTTGAGTAGATGTTCCATCAGCATTGATGAAAGATATCGGGAAAGCCTCCATGATAACTGGTTTAGTGTATGTTTTACTTGCTGCAAAACGAATGTTAGAAGTTTCAGTCAACAAATACTTCAAATTTAATGAAGGTAAGAAATAGGCATTATCATATTTTAATATTTTGAAAGGAGCATCAAAGGTACCTAATCCTCTGTAATGAGTTTCTTTAAGAGTACTTTCAAATCGAATCCCTGCATTTACTTCAACTTTCTCTCCAAATTTTAAAAACAAATTAGCATAGCCTGCATTAGCCATTTCGTTAAGCTTAACTTTGTAAGTAGCATTAGAATTTTCGCTAAAAGACATTTTATTGGCTAAAATATCGTTGTTTATTTGAGTATCTACATTATTTATGCTTGAAGAAAAACCATCATTACCGGTACTTGAAATAAAACGGTATGAAGATTCCATCATAGATCCGTTGCCATTATATCCTATTGTCAATTTGTTTTGTTTGTCATTTTTTCCGAATTTCAAATTATACTCTACCAATGCTGAATAAAATGAATTGCCATCTACAGTTAAATATTGACGCAGGAAATTATTTCCTCCATAAGAAGTACTTATCAAATCATCACCAGTTTTAAGACCTGAGAAAAACTTTCTATCTGGCTGTTCATATTTTGTGATTGCATATGAAGCTCCGGCTTTGATAGTTTGATTTTTGTCTTTGGTTAATGCATATTCACCTAATAATTGGCCATTTAAATAATCACTTTTGTCTAGCTGATTCGTGCGTATAAATCCATTTTCAGCAGCTGTCCCTCCTGAAGGTCCGTACTGGTCTTTTATAGAGTTTAAGTTAGTTCTGATGTATAATGTGTTAAACGATAGTTTAAGCCTGTCAGTGCCATAGTTTAAACCAACTAATGCAGAGTTTGTGGTTTTGAAACGATAATCAGTGGTGATAAAGTTGTTTACATACTTAGATCCGGAAGACTGTAAATCGATAGTTCTGTCAACCCCTTCTCTTATCATAAAACTATTATCGTAATTAATAGAGAATAAGTAAGAAAAAGTACGATCGTTGCTTAAATTAAATTTTTCAGCATGCAATAAGTTTAAACTTGAATTTAAAGGAGCTTTTATTTGACTGACATCAAAACCTTTATTACCACTTATTGAATTTAATGCCTGATCTGTTGTGAAAGTTTGTCTCGTTGCCTGATTTCCAAGAAAACCTGGTAACTCTCTGTCTTTTCCATTAAATCCAAAAAAACCTGCGGCTGTATCTGAGTCAGATGATAATAAGAAATCTTTAAAGCTGTTTCCGGTTGTATAACCAGCTCCAATGTTTATTTTCGTAATACTTTTTGTTGGTTTTGAAGTTTGAATATTAAAAGTTCCACCAGCAAAATCTCCGTAAATATTTGGGTTGAATGTTTTGTATACATCAATAACGCCTACAATGTTTGTTGGAAATAAATCTAAAGGAATAATTTTTGAAAAAGGATTATTAGTAGGTGCTGATAAGTCATTAACCAATAAGTTATTGTAACGATCTTCAAGACCGCGTACAAATAAACCTCTTGATCCTACTTTAGTAATTCCTGTAATTTTAGTTAAACCTTCCTCAACATCGCTAACTCCTTTTCTGGACATTTCTTGTGCGCCGATACTTTGTTTAATAACGACAGCATTTTTTTGTTCTAAAAGTAAAGCTGTTTCTTTTTCTCTGTTTCCTCCTGCTGATTTCACAACAACATCTTTCAGTGTGTAACCTCCGGCAGATAATACCTGGTTAACAGTAATTGTTTCGTTTGCTTTAACCGTAACAGGCTTTTCTACAGATTCATATCCAACAAAACTAAAAACAAGAGTATAGTCTCCCGGATTTACGGATAAGGAATATTTTCCGTCAATGTCAGTGTTGGCACTAATGTTGGTTCCTTTAATTAAAATATTTGCAAAAGGAAGTACTTCATTATTAGTTTCTTTATCGGTTAATACACCAGAAATCGTACCTTTGTTTTGTGCGATCGAAATCGTACAGATAAATAATGTAATAAATAGAAATTTTAAATTGAATTTCATTTCAGTGTTGTGTTTAATTTATTTTGGTGCAAAGAAATACACACACTGTAAAGTTCATGTTAGGCACTTGTTATGTTTTTGTGTCTTGTAGATTATCAAATTGTTACCAGATTAAATTACCGTTAACACGACTTTTTAACCGTTGTTTTTATATTATATTTACCATCGCAATTCAAAAGCATCAAATCCATAACACATAAAATTTGATGTAAAAATTTCAATTTTTGTTATTTATGAAAAAAACACAAACCAAGATTTTGTTAGTTGATGATGAGCCGGATATTCTTGAAATTGTAGGGTACAACCTGGCCCAGGAAGGCTACCAGATTGTTACCGCTTCAAATGGAAAAGAGGCAATCACAAAAGCTCAGAAAGAATTACCGGAACTTATTATTATGGATGTAATGATGGCCGAAATGGACGGGATGGAAGCTTGTGAACACATTAGAAAAATTCCGGAATTAAATAACGTTATCATAACATTTTTAACCGCAAGAAGCGAAGACTATTCTCAAGTAGCTGGTTTTGATGCCGGTGCTGATGATTACATCACAAAGCCAATAAAACCGAAAGTCCTGGTAAGCAAAGTAAAGGCTTTGTTAAGAAGGTTAAAAGAACAGGTAGTAATTACAGATACTTTAAACGTAGGTGGAATAGAAATCAATCGTGAAGAATACAAAATCATTAAAGATAATGTTGAAATTTCCCTTCCGAGAAAAGAATTCGAATTATTCTATTTACTGGCTTCAAAACCCGGAAAAGTATTTAAAAGAGATGAAATCTTAGATAAAGTTTGGGGAAATGAAGTGGTAGTAGGCGGAAGAACTATTGATGTACACATCCGAAAATTACGCGAAAAAATTGGCGAAGACCTTTTTAAAACCATAAAAGGAGTTGGCTATAAATTTGAAGCTTAAAAATTCAATATAAATTTGAACCCTATAAGTCCTGTAAGTTTAGTAAATTTATAGTGCTCATAACTTAACTGAAGTCAATCTTTGTCAAAGTTTATTTGTCAAAGATTGACTTTTTTAAATGAACTTACAGGACTTATATGGTGAAAAAATATTTCCTTAATTGTTTATTTTAAAATTTAAATGAAAATCAATTTCAAAAAAACATATAGATTCGCTATCAAGTCGGCATTATATATAAGCTTGTTTACAACAGGATTTGTATTACTGCTGATGAATATATTCTATAAAAACCAATTAAAGTATCAGGCAGGATTTGGAATAATCTTTTTGATTTCAGTTTACATCTTTTCATTTCTTGTACTTCAGTATCGTGTAGAACGCTTTATATACAGAAGGGTAAAAAAAATCTATGATGAGGTTTCTTTACTTGAATCAACACCTCTTATCAATCAACCCATTACAACTGATATGGAAACGCTTTCGCGTGAGGTGAAAAAATTTGCTACCGATAAAAAACTAGAAATCGAGATGCTTGAAATCAGGGAACAATATCGACGAGAATTTTTAGGAAACGTTTCGCACGAACTTAAAACCCCCCTGTTTACTGTTCAGGGATATGTTTCGACTTTGCTGGATGGCGCTATGGATGATAAAACCATTCGGAAGAAATACTTGAAGCGTGCAGAAAAAGGAGTAGAACGCCTGATTTATATCGTTGAAGATCTTGATATGATCACCAAATTAGAATCAGGAGATTTAGATTTGAATTTTACGGAATTTAATATTGTTGAACTGATTCAGAATGTTTTTGATTTATTAGAAATGAAAGCTGATAAAAAGAAAATCAAATTAGCATTCGAAAGCAAGAACGTTCAATCCTTAATAGTGAAAGGGGATAAAGACCGAATTCAGCAGGTTTTGGAAAATCTGATTGTGAACTCAATTAAATATGGTAAAGAAGGAGGCTTGACTGAAGTTGGTGTGGTCAATCTTACCAAGAAAAAGGTCTTAATTCGTATTAGCGATAACGGAGAAGGGGTTGAAAAACAAAATATTTCACGTTTGTTTGAACGTTTTTACAGAGTTGATAAAAGCGGTACCCGCTCTGAGGGAGGTTCTGGTTTGGGACTGGCAATTGTAAAGCATATTATCGAAGCTCACAAAGAGAAAGTATATGTAGAAAGTGAATTCGGAATTGGTTCTGAATTTTCTTTTACGCTCGAAAAAGCAATTAAAGCAACAAAAACCGAGGTTAAATAATTGTAAGTACTGTTTTTTTAAAAGCCCTAAAACAAGGGTTTTAACGATAAATCAACATTAGAATTCGGTCCATAACATTAAATTTTTATTATAATAACATCTGGTTAATGATTTCTTAACATAGGTGGTTACATCTTTGCATCCTGAAATTAAGGGCAATAGAAAAAATGATAAAAAAAATAATAGTGGCAGTTTTAATACTGCTTACCTGCGGATTACATGCACAGGAATTGAATAAACAGGATGTGAAAAACGAAGTAATGCGTATTTTAGATTCAATCAATAAAGCAAAATTACCTGATACTAAATCCGGGGGCGGTGTCGAAGAACACTGGTATGACAAAATCTCTTTAAGAGGTTATGCACAAATCAGATACAATGGTTTGTTTTCTACAAATGATAAAGTTTCCTGCGACCAGTGTGATAAATCATGGGGAACAACTTCTACAGATCCGGATGCAAAAGCAAACAACGGGCTTTTTGTCCGTCGTGCACGTTTAGTGTTTTCAGGACAGGTTCATCCAAATGTGTTCTTCTATTTTCAGCCGGATTTTGCCAGTTCACCAGGCACCGGGCTTAATAACTTCGTACAGATTCGTGATTTGTATTTTGATCTTTCATTTGATAAGAAAAGAGAATATCGGGTGCGAATTGGCCAGAGTAAAATTCCCTATGGATTCGAAAATATGCAGTCCAGCTCCCAGCGTCTGACGTTAGACCGTGCAGATGGTATAAATAGTGCAATAGCAAATGAAAGAGATTTAGGAATGTTTTTTTATTGGGCACCAGCCGAAATCAGAAAGCGTTTTGAAATGCTGGTAAAAGATGGTTACAAAGGTTCAGGTGATTTTGGGGTGTTGGCTTTGGGAGCTTATAACGGGCAAATAGCCAATAAAATAGACGGGAATAGAGATTTAAATGTTGTAGCAAGAGCTACTTATCCTTTTGTTATAGGGAACCAGATTATAGAACCCGGAATTCAGGCTTACACAGGAAAATGGGCTTTTACCGGAGAAATTTCATCAGGAGTTGTAGTAAATGGAGATCCTAAATATATAAAAGATGAGAGAATAGGTGCGACTTTTGTTTTGTATCCAAAGCCTTTTGGAATCCAGACTGAATATAATATTGGAAAAGGACCGCGTTATAACCCAACAACCAACTCGGTTGATGTTACAGATTTAAATGGTGGGTACGTTTTGCTGAATTATAAATGGGACATTAAAAAACAGCATGTTTATCCTTTTGCCAAATTTCAATATTATGACGGAGGTAAAAAATATGAAAAGGATGCCAGAAGTTACGTCGTAAGAGATTACCAATTTGGTGTAGAATGGCAGCCAATTAAAGCATTTGAGTTAGTAGCAGAATACGTTATTGCCGACAGAACATTTGAAGATAGTGCCATTCCGGTTAACAGACAACAGGGAAATTTATTGCGGTTACAGGCGCAGTTTAATTTCTAAATTTACTTCTCAAAAACAGTAAATAACAAATCCCAGTCGATTTTATTTTCAAATTCGGATAAACCTTTAAACGATTTTACTTTTGAAAGATCTTCAATAGTAAAGTCGTTTTGCGTTGCGTAAGGTACCAATTGTTCTTCCTGAAGTTTTATGGCCAGATATTCCTGCTCGTATTGACCGGGAGTTGGAATAAAAAAAGCTTTTTTACCCAGTTTTGCCAAATCCATAACGGTAGTATAACCTGAGCGGCACAAAACCAAATCACTTTCATTAAATGTCTGTTCCAGCTGTTTGGTATTCATAAAATTGTAATACGTCACATTTTTGATCTGCTGTTTGGTTTGTGTTTTTTCGACAATGCCTTTTACAAAAACAATTTCACCTTTGTATTGTGTAATTTCTTCCTGCAGTTTTTCTTCCAGCAACGTACGCTGAGGCTCCGGACCTGACAAAATAATCATTAGGTCATATTGTTTTGGAGTGTCTTTTTTACGCATTCTGCTCAAAGGCCCAATATATTTCAGGTTTAGTTTACTTTCTTTAAGATGTCCAAGGTTGCCTGTCAAATTTGGATCTCCATCTGTATCAGGGATCCAGCATTCATTATATTTTTTTATAAAATACTGATGGCATTTACTGGTAAACTTTGTCGTATTTCCTGTCATCACATTTAGCTGATGTGTAATAAATACCGAAGGCACTTTTTTACTGAAAACCCCTAGCCTATTATCTGAAATGATACCATCTATATCATATTTTTTGATCCATGAATTCACTATTTTCTTTTCATCCACAATAGCGGCAATCATTTTAGGTAAACTTTTAATCAGTTTCCATTTAAAGTTTTTGCCATTTTTAGCATATTCAATATGATAAGAAGGGAGTTCTAAAGTCTGAATATATGGAAATTCTTTTTGCAATAATGCCAAAGCAATGCCATCTGAAGCAATTATGGGAATATAATTATTTTCCTGTAATGCTTTAATTATAGGAATGCATCGGGTTGCATGGCCCAATCCCCAGTTTAAAGGAGTAATTAAAATAGTTTTATTGGCAGTATATTCGATGCTCATGTGTAGCGATTTTGAAACGAAGATAAAAAAATCCTCTTTTTTTGTTATTTCGGATACATTACTAAATTATTAACTCTAAAGTTCGAAAAGCAAGGCAAGTAATATTAAATTTTTGGAGAATTTCTTTGTTTGCATTCATAAAAAAAGCCCGGACTTCTCAATGGAGATCCGGACTTATCTGGTCAGACATAAAGTTTTTAATCCTGAATATACGTTTTGTTTCCGTTTTTGTTGATGTAATATTTTCCTCCTTTCGGGCCGGTATAGACTTTTTTACCATTGTATTCACCGGTAACTTTATCGGCTACTTTTGGTGCCCTTTCGTTAGTTTCTTTTAAAGTTTTACTTTTTGCAGCAGATTTTTTAGCCTTGTCAGCTGCGGTTTTAGCTTTTGCAGCTTCTTTGTTTGCTGTACTTTTTGCATTTGTGGCTTCCTTAGCAGCATTTTTTGAACTCGCAGCTTCTTTTTTAGCTTTTACAGCTTCTTTATCTGCATTGTTTTTTGCATTTGCAGATTCCTTTTTTGCTTTTTCTGCTGCTTTTTTAGATTTTTCAGCTTCAGCTTTCGCATCAGCCTTAGCTTTATCAGCGTCTGATTTGGCTTTTTTTGCAGAAGCCTCAGTTTTGCTCTTAGTTGTTTTTACAGCTGTTTCCTGAGCATAAAAAGGAGATGAGAATACAACTATAAAACAAAGTAATACTAATTTTTTCATAAGATTAGGAGTTTAAAGTTGAATTAAAATTAATCAATTTTGTAATAGCTTTTTCAGTAAAGTGCTAAAAATAAGCACGAAGCTGTATGTTCCCTGTATGTACGGTAACACCTGTTTCACTTTTACGTCCCTGATAATTTAAATTGACGTCTAAAAACTGGGTTATATTTTTCTGCAGAAGTAATTTCCAGACTAAATTTTCACCAGCCTGAAGTCCTTCGAGCATTTGAAATCCAACTGAAGAAAATTCATTTCCAACGAATTTATTTTCATAAAAAGAGAACTCTCCGTTCACTGTCACTTTTTTGTCTCCGGCATACGAAAATGAAGTTCCTAAACGGTTTTGTGTTAAGGTTTCAAAATTTCCAATCTGGTTTTCTTTTTTCTGCAATTCATAAAAGAAGTCAAGACTGGTGTTTTTCGAAAATAAATAACTGATTTTAGGGGCGACTTGAAAACCGGTTAAATCATAATTTTTCTCGGTGAAATCCTCTGATGTCAGTGAAGTTTTAATTGTTTTTGTAAACAGATTAAATAGCCAGCTTTTTTGGTACAAATGCGTGTATTGTAGCTGATGGGAATAGTTTTTTACAGACTGAGAACCAATAGAAAGCAGGTTTTTTCCATTATTAATCAGATAAGAATAAGTGACAGAATGCTTTTGTTTTCCCCGGTTATAAAACAAACTGTTCCTGAAACTCGAATTCAGTCCTAAGATATTTTCTTCTGAAGAATAAAACGGATTCAGTTCAAAATTATCGCCATCACTTTTCACTTTTCTATCCAGAATAAAAGAGGTCTGGTTATAAAAATAAGATACTATTTTTTTGTATCCTTTTTCATTCTGCCATTGCAAAGGGTTTATCGTAAGCGACTGTGAAAACTTGTTCTGGTTGGTTTTGATGTAAACCCGATTGGGTAAAAAAACACGAATGAATTTTGCCTGATCCGGAAAAGGTGCTATTTCAAACTCTTCCAGTTCCTGGACATTATTGCCGTTATAATCATTCCACGCATATACACCCTGACCGGCAGGAACTTCCAAATAAGTATATTCCTGCTGTGCAATCGTTCCGGAACTGGTTTCGTAAACGGTTCCGATTTGAAGAAATTGATTAAAAAAACGGTCATTATATAAAATTCTTGAATTCAATGAAGGCTCACTTTTTCGATTGGTGTCAGTAAAGTCTAATTTTCGATAACTGGCATAAACGGCTAAATCTGTTTTTTTGTTCTGAATCAGTTTAGATTTTAAAAAATACGTTTGAGAATTGCTAACATGCTGCAATAATCCGTTTTGCAAACTATCGTTTTTTCTGCGCAAATAACCCAGTTCTACAAAAACTTTGGTGCTGTCCCCTCGTCCAACAAAAATGCCATATTCTGAAAATCGCTGGCTAATTGTCGAAAACTGGTTCGTAGCCTTGTCTTTTTCCTGATTGTCTTCTATCTGGATATTGCCGCCAACCCAGTTTTTGCCAAAATGATATTTGGTTTTGGTAATGTTTCTAATGAATTTTGAAGTAGAAGCTGTGGCATCACTGCTCAATAAACTGCCCTGATTTTCGATAGTCCAGTTCTTTAATTTAAAAAAAGCGGTAGAAGTATGTCGGTTTCCGGAATAACTTTCGGTAAAATCCAACTTTTCAAACTGATAAGTAAACAATCCGATATTGGTTGTTTTTTTCTTCGAAAACAAATCAAAATTTAAGCCTGCGACTAATAAACTCTGATCACCTAAAAGTGTTGTATTTAAATTCCAGTCCCTGTTGAATTCGATATTATACAAACGTTCGACCGATTTAAAATCTTTCTCTACAAATTGATAGTTCGCATAACCATCCAAAGTCCAGTCTTTCGTAAAAAGGCGTTTTTTGGTGTTTAATTTTAAAGCGATTCCGTTGTTGTCGCCATCATCAAGGTCTGAAAACAGATTCTGGTCATTGTTACTAATTCCAATTTCAAAATCAACCAGTGTTTTTTCGTTCGGATTGTACTTTCCTGAAAAAGTTGCTATCTGAAGTTTCATCGGTGCGACTAATTGTACAAGAGGTTCGTAATTTCCCTGTTGAATTCCGTTTACGGGAGCTGTATATTCATAAATCCGCTCAACTGAATTGGTATTTTTAATTACATAATTTCCAGAGTTTGCACCTATAAGACTGAATTTTACATTATACAAAACATCATCAGGATTATTGGAGTACTCGTAAACTTCAATGCCATTTACAATTGTTTTTTTATATAAAATTTTCTTATCAGAAAAGGTGTCTTCATACGCTGACGGTGCTTTCATTAAAGTGGCATCATCTCCGGCCTCACCTATAATCTGAACTTGTTCCGGAGAAAGATTTTGCTGCAAAGGCTGATTTTTTAAATCATTTTCAGAATATAAATAACCGGCAAAACTCCAGCTTTTATTTTCATGGGAAGCCCCGGCATAGGTTAACATACGATTGTAGTTGCGGTCTGAATACTGGTATTCGATATTGATTCGCATTTCAGAAGTAATCGTAAAAAGCGATGTAAAAACAATTTCCCCGGCATTGTAATCAATCACATAATCATTATTTTCTCCTCTTTTGAGCAAAATGCCATTTACATAAACTCGTTCAGATCCTGAAATGACCAAAACGTACAATTCGCCATTTTGTCCTTTTAATTTATACGGACCCTGATTGCCTTCCTGTCCGGTAAAAGTACTTTTGGCGTATTGACCCTTTGCAAAAGCTACAGATGCAAAGACATTAGTCTTATTGTCTTCATCGCCAAAATCAAAACTCGCCGAAAGTCCCTGAACTTTTTTATTGAAACTTAAAAATTGCGTTTTCCTGTTTTCTAAAAATACATCTCCTGCACGAATATTCCAGTCGTCACTGAACAATTCCATAAAGATATTATCAAACTGATCGAGTTTTTGAGAGTAACCGCCTTCCTGCAATGGAATATTATTGTCCTGAAGCGATGCCCTAAGACTTACCTTGTCAGATATTTTACCGGTAATCTGAAGGTCTAAATTGGAGTTTAAAACCGTATTTTGATTGTTTCCAATGGTAACCCCTCGTGTAATACTTCCTGAAGTATTCAAGCCATCAAATGGAGTTATTTTTTTAGAATTCGAATGGTCTATTTTATATAATTTTTCAGAGCCAGCATCGTTACTCACTACCTGACTGGAATTATAAAGACTGTATTCTTTGGTTAAAAAATCAGGGTATTTTAAATAATTAACCGTTAAAGTATCTGTATCCGAACTAATATTTTCTTTTAAAAGAAGATGTCCTTTTTGAAAATCAATTTTATAAAAAATTGAATCTATAGGTTCATTTTTTGAATTTAAAAGCTGAAAAAAACCGGAATTGATACTCACATTTTCCAAATGAATCGTATCTCTGGTGATCTTTACCCTTTTGGTTTTATAGAGCAAATCTGTTTCCTGGGCCTGAAGTCCTGAACAACAAATTAAAACCAATAAAATCAGTAATTTTTTCAGCATAAATACTTTAACTCTAAAAAGCCAAAAGTAGTATTTATAATTGGGAAATGTGGTGTGCGCTGTTTTAGTTTCGACAGCTAATAAAGTATAATTTATGAAAATTAATGAGCAGACAGTGTGAAGATTAATATGACTGAAATCAATATTAACATTACAATTGCTGAATTAGGATTTGCAAAGTTTATTGTCCATCCAAATTCTTTGATTTTTTTGGGTAGATATAATCTCGGGTCTTCTGGATTATAATAAAATATTCCCCAAACCCAATTGTCCGGATCATTATGCCATCTGTTTTTGGTTTCTTCACTTGGTTCATAATCGTTATTCATGATTCATATATTTGTTTGGTTATCATAAAGTTAATTTAATTTTTAAATAAAAAAAAGACAGTTGTAATTTTATTTAAATTATGATATTTTGTAAAAGTGGACATCTCATATGAAAACAAAAAAGGCTTCACTTTTACATGAAGCCTTATTATCCTGAATTAAATATAACCTTTTCTTGAATTAATTGAGTTCTTTGGTTACAATCTGCATGGTTTCGCGGCTTACTTGTCTAAGTAAAACTTCTTTGTTTTCTACAACAGTTTCTGCAGCTTGTTCATTAAAATGACGAATCGTGTATAAGGTTACATTGTCAGTAAAATCAACTTTGAATTTTTTCGAAAGTATCGCATTCAGTTCGTTGAAGTTTCCAAATTTATCTTCTACGCAAACAGAGAAACTAATCGCTGAGTTCTGAATTAAATTTACTTTCAGTTTAAATTGATGGAATAATCCGAAAATTTCACTGATGTTTTCTTCCATAATAAAAGAAAAATCAATAGAAGAAAGCGAAATCAAAAGCTGCTCTCTTTTTACAATAAAACAAGGCAGATAAGGCTCTAAATCTACTCCTTTAGAAACGCACGTTCCTTTTAATAACGGATTAACAAATGATTTTACGTATAAAGGAATCTCTTTCTTTTGTAATGGCTGTAATGTTTTCGGGTGGATAACCGTTGCACCGTAAAAAGCAAGTTCAATGGCTTCTCTGTATGAAATCTGGTTTAATAAACTCGCATTCTCAAAATAACGCGGATCAGCATTCATAACTCCCGGAACATCTTTCCAGATCGTAACGCTTTCTGCATTTAGGCAATAAGCAAAAATTCCGGCAGTGTAGTCAGAACCTTCACGGCCTAAAGTGGTAGTGAAATTGTTTTCGTCTGCGCCTAAAAATCCTTGTGTAATGTTTAATATTTTGCGTGGTACATTTTTGCTGATATTTTGTTCGGTTGTTTCCCAGTCCACTTCTGCATCTCTGTAATTTGCGTTGGTTTTAATGAAGTTACGTACATCAAGCCATTGTGTCTGGATGCCCATGAAATTCATAAAATGACTTAGGATATTTGTCGAAATCAACTCACCAAAACTCACAATTTGATCGTAAACGAAATTGTAGTTCGGGGATTTATTATGCGCCAGAAAATATTCTAATTCTGAAAATTGCTCATTCACAGCTGCAAAAACAGCATGCTTTTCATCTTCAAATAAATCAAGCAATATTTGATTATGATATTTTTTTATCTCTTGTACAGATGAATTAAGCTCTTCGGGCTTATCAAAATAATTTTTGATAACAAGCTCCAGAGCATTTGTGGTTTTCCCCATAGCCGAAACGACTAAAATCACATCTTCATACCCAACTTTTTGTAAAACGTCATAAACGTTTTTAATTCCTTCAGCATCTTTTACCGATGCACCACCAAATTTAAATACTCTCATCTTTAATTTGTATTGTTGAGACGCACTGCAGTGAGTCTCTATCAGTTTTTTAAAATTTTAATATTGTGACAGGCACACTCCTTAATTACCCTGTCGTTTTTTGTTTGATTAATTTATTTTTTCCAAGTACGAATTAATTCCTGCTTCATCCATCTGCACTACTCTCCATCCTTCGAGAACTTTTGCGCCTGAGTTTTCGTAGAAATTTACGGCAGGGGTATTCCAGTCAAGAACGTTCCATTCAATTCTTCGAACATTATCTTTTTTTCCTTGTTTCATTATTTCAGAATAAAGTGCAGATCCTAGCCCCGTGCCCCTCATTTTTTCTTTTACAATTAAATCTTCAAGGTGTATTGTTTTTCCTTTCCAGGTAGAATATCGATAATAATACAAAGCTATGCCAACAATCTCTTTATCAGCCTCTGCAACAAAAACATGAAATAATGGATTTTCTCCAAAACCATCACGTATCAAATCTTCCTGGGTTATTAAAACAGCATCCGGCTCTTTTTCAAATATCGCAAGCTCCTGAATCAGTGCTAAGACGGCTTTCATATCTTCAGGTTTTCCTTTTCTAATATCCATAATTCATATTTTTAACCTGTTATTCTCTAATTAAGTATTTTTTTAAATAAAACTTTTTGCGTTTCATTAGCAAATATACAATAGTAGCAAACTAACGAAATAATTTTTGAATCATTCTCACAAAAAAAGCGATATTTGTGACTTATAATTAAAAACTACAACGATATAGCAATGGAAGAACGCAATAAAACACTGGGAGAGTTTATTATTGAGAACCAAAAAGCATTTCAGTATTCATCTGGGGAATTATCCCGGATTATCAACTCTATACGTCTGGCGGCAAAAGTTGTCAACTATAAAGTAAACAAAGCTGGATTAGTGGATATAATAGGCGCCGTTGGCGAACAGAATGTTCAGGGAGAAGACCAGCAAAAATTAGATGTCTATGCCAACGAAGTATTCATTCAGACGTTAATAAACCGTGAGATTGTCTGTGGAATAGCTTCAGAAGAAAACGACGAATATATTACTGTCAAGGGGAGCGACAACAGTAATAATAACAAGTACGTGATCTTAATGGATCCGCTTGACGGATCTTCAAACATTGATGTAAATGTTTCTTTGGGAACTATTTTTTCTGTTTTCAGAAGAATAACGCCAATTGGAACTCCGGTAACAAGTGAGGACTTTTTACAGCCGGGAGTGAATCAGGTTGCGGCAGGATATGTTATTTATGGAACTTCAACTATGTTGGTTTACACAACCGGACATGGTGTAAACGGATTTACTCTGAATCCGGCAATTGGAACTTTTTATCTTTCACATCCAAACATGCAATTTCCTAAAGACGGGAATATTTATTCGGTAAACGAAGGCAATTATGTTCACTTTCCGCAAGGGGTCAAAAATTATATCAAATATTGCCAGCGTGAAGAAGAGGACAGGCCTTATACTTCCAGATACATTGGAAGTTTAGTTTCTGATTTTCATAGAAATATGATCAAAGGTGGGATTTATATATATCCAACCAGCTCAAAAGCACCAAAAGGGAAACTGCGATTGATGTACGAATGTAATCCGATGGCATTCATAGCAGAACAGGCCGGAGGGAAAGCAACAGACGGTTTTGGAAGAATTATGGAAATCCAGCCGACAGAATTGCATCAACGTGTTCCGTTTTTCTGCGGAAGCATTAATATGGTTGAAAAAGCTGAGGAATTTATGAAGGAAGCAGAATAGTCGTAATGTTTTTCTCAACGCAACCTTTTTACATTTTCAACATCTTTTAAATAAAAATAAAATTTATGAAAAAAATATTGATTTTAGTTATGATGGTTGTAGCTTTATTTGGCTGTTCTAGTGATGATTCAAATTCGTCTGAATTGAGAATTCGATTGTCGAATTCGAGTAAATTTAATTTTCAAAATATTAAAGTAAACACTTCAACTGGAAATGTGAACTTTGAGAATATAAGTTCCGGACAAAATACGGCATACAAAATATTTGAGAAAGCTTATGGCTATGCTTTTGTTGAATTACAAATTGAAGGAAAAACATATAGAATACAGCCTTTTGATTATGTTGGAGAAACTCCACTGAAAAAAGGGAATTATACTTATCAGATTACTGCAAATGACTCTCACGAAGAATACGGAAAATTAAGTTTGACATTAGTTAAAAATTAAAATGCCAAATTCACTTCTTATCAAATAAATTGTTGAAAATAAATAATTTGATATTTTATAATTGATAATCTGGAGATATTATAAGCAAAAGAAACCCGACAAATTTAAATTTGTCGGGTTTTATGATTTAATCTGGCTTTAATGTAACTGAAAGTAGAATATTATTTATTCATGTGCTGCATTTCATACACAAATGTGTCTAAATCCACTTTTTTATCTACTAACGACAATGCTTTTGCAATGATATAATCTACGTTACTAGGGGTAAATCCTAAAGCTACGCTTATCTTTTTTAATAAAACTTCTTGTTTATCTTCAAGATGGTGGTCAACGTGTACCATTCTTGTTAAATCATATAAACGCTCCAAGCGCTGAACATATGAATAAGGCGGGTTGATAGGGTATTTTAAAGGATCGCTAAGGATTTCTTCGTATTCAGACTCAGTTATTTCTAAACGGGATGCAAGTTTATCCAAGAAGTTTTTTTCTTCCGGATATACAACTCCGTCTGCTAGCGCTACGCGAACAATAGCTGAAAAGTGACCTTTATTTCTTTGTTTGAATTCGCTATCAAATAATTCTGCAAATGACATATTAAAAGTGTTTTTATTGAGCAAAGATAAATTTTATTTTAAATTATCAATTTTAAAGTTCTCATAAAATTTAACTTATTTTTCTGCGTTGATTTACTAAAGGGCTTTGTTTATTTTTCAAAATAAATTGTATGTTTACAGCCCCAAATCAATTAATATAAGTACACTCATGTCAGAATTTTGGATTTATTTTCAGATCGGTTTAAAGCATGTTTTAGACATTCATGCTTATGATCACGTATTGTTTTTAATCGCTTTGACAACCCCATATGCATTTAAGGACTGGAAACGGATTTTATTGCTTGTTACGATGTTTACGGTTGGTCACACATTAGCGCTTTTGCTTTCTGTTTTTGGAATTATAGCTGTAAAAGCAAGTCTGGTAGAGTTTTTAATTCCGGTTACCATTTTAATAACCGCCTTTTTCAATCTTTTTACAGCGGGTAAAGCATCTAAAAATGAAAGTCTTAATCTGGTGTTTTTTCTAACGTTATTTTTTGGAATTATTCACGGGCTTGGATTCTCAAATTATTTTAAGACGATTTTAGGAGGTACAGCATCTTCAAAATTAGTACCTTTATTGGAATTTGCACTCGGAATCGAAGCGGCGCAATTAATAGTAGTCTTTGTAGTTTTGGTTATATCGTATATCGTACAGACTGTATTTCGTTTTTCAAAACGTGACTGGGCGCTTGTAATGTCGGCTTTTGTTATTGGAGTTGTAATTCCGATGATTGTAGAAAGTCCTATTTGGAACAGATAAATTAATGGAGATAAAAAAATTAAACAAATACGATAAAGCTTATTTGCGGATAGCCAGGGAATGGGGTTCGCTGTCGTATTGTAAACGTAAACAGGTAGGTGCTATAATTGTAAAAGACAGAATGATTATCTCTGATGGATACAATGGAACACCAACCGGATTTGAAAATTGCTGCGAAGATGAAGACGGATTAACACGTTGGGATGTTTTGCATGCCGAAGCAAATGCAATCTTAAAGGTAGCCAGATCAACCCAATCCTGTGAAGGCGCAACTTTATATATTACACTTTCGCCGTGTAAAGAATGCAGCAAGCTCATACATCAGTCAGGCATAAAAAGGGTGGTATACCAAAATGGATATCGTGATGATTCCGGAATCCAGTTTTTATTGAAAGCAGGTGTTGAGGTAGAACATATTCCTGTTTTAGAAGAATAATGAAATTCAATTCAAAATATTTGCCAATCGTTATCGGAGCAGCCTTTGCTCTTGGAACTGTTCTCGGAAGCCTGATGAATGCTCCGGTAGAGGATACGCTTTTGGCTAAAAACTATTCGAAAACCAAACTCAATAAACTGATTGATTTTATCAATAATGAGTATGTGGATAGTGTTGATACAGATTCGATTGTAAATCTGACTGTAGATAATATATTGTCCAAATTAGACCCGCATTCTGTTTATATTCCGCCTAGTGAACAGGCAGAAGTTGCTGAAAGTATGAAAGGAGACTTTGTAGGCGTGGGAATTAATTTTTACATGTATAAAGACTCTGTTGCGATCATAAAACCTGTTGAAAATGGCCCTTCGGCGAAAGCCGGAATAAAATCTGGTGACCGGATTTTATATGCAGGAAAAACAAAATTATATGGAAGAAAACTGCCTTCGGATAGCTTGTTCTCTAAATTAAAAGGTATAAAAGGATCAGAAATCGAACTGACTGTTTTTAGAAAATCAGAAAAAAAGAAACTGAAGTTCAAAATCAAAAGAGATGTTATTCCGCTAAAAAGTGTAGATGCATCATTATTGCTTGATAATAAAACGGGTTATATCAAAATCAATCGTTTTGCAGAAACCACGTATGATGAGTTCAAAGTTGGTCTGACAAGATTAAAACAAAAAGGAATTCAGTCGCTGGTAATCGATCTTCGTGATAACGGCGGTGGATATATGGAAGAAGCTGTCGCTATTGCTGATGAATTTTTAAAAGATAAGCAATTGATCGTTTTTACCAAAAACAAAAATGGCAGTACTGAAAAAACGTATGCCACAAAAAGCGGAAGTTTTGAAACAGGAAAAGTAACGGTTTTGATTAATGAAAACAGTGCCTCGGCAAGTGAAATTCTGGCAGGTGCAATACAGGATAACGATCGCGGAACAATTGTTGGGCGACGTTCTTTTGGAAAAGGTTTGGTACAGCGCGAAATGGACTTCAATGACGGTTCTGCAGTTCGATTAACTGTGGCGAGGTATTATACCCCAACCGGAAGATCCATTCAAAAACCTTACGCTAAAGGAAACGAAGAATATTTTAAGGAATCTGAAGCAAGAATAAAATCAGGCGAATTGTATGCAAAAGACAGTATAAAAGTGGCTGATTCTTTAAAATTTAAAACTCCAAAAGGAAGAATTGTTTATGGTGGAGGCGGAATTGTTCCTGATGTTTTTGTGCCAATGGAAGCAGAGCACGGAAATGAAAATGTAGCTTACTTATTGCAGACAGGGGTTGTAGGTCATTTTGTCTTTGAAGAGTTGGATAAAAACCGAAATGCTTTTGCAGGACTTCATTTTAATGAGTTTTTATCTAAAATGAAAAAGTCTGATGTTTATTTTAAGAAATTCAAAAACTACATTTTTATGACTGGTCTGGATCTTAAATTAGATAAAACCAAGGATTTGGTCAATCGCTATATTACTGCCGAATTTGGCCGACAATTATACGGTGAATTGTATTACTACGATGTGATTTTAAAAGAGGACGCCATGATTAAAAAGGTGCTGAATGTAAAGAAATAATCTTTTAACTTTTTTATAATGAAAACAGAAACAGTTGTAAATGCTGAGATTGAACTTTTTGCAGCTATTAAAAAAGCGGATATTTCAGTTTTAGAAAAGGTGCTGCATGACGACTTGCTATTCAATTTGCCGGATGGGAATACCATTACCAAAGAATTTGATTTGAATTCATATCGTTACGGTAAAATGAAAATCGATTCACTGGAAGCTTCCGATCAAATCATAAATATAATTGGTGATACTGCTGTGGTTGCCGTAACCGTTTCTTTAAAAGGAACATTTGATAATAATCCTATAAACGGGGTTTTCAGATATATTCGGGTGTGGAAACAATTTGAAGACAGTATTAAAGTTATTGCCGGTAACTGTATAGCCTTACAATAAAAATAATAATACTTTTTTAAAATATTCTATAATAAAGTATCCTTAACGTTTAAGAAATTTGTGAGAATAAAAAATCTAAAAAATGAAAAATCTAAAAAAAATAAGTTTACTGTTCGTTTTAATGACCTTTGTGATTTCATGCGCTTGTATGAAAGATAAAAATACAGTTTCCGGAAAAGTGGAATCGATAGAATCAGGAAAAGACGGTTATACGGCCAAAATCAATACGACTAAAAACGAAGTTTATTTTGCGACAATTAGTATTGTAAACGTAGGTGGACCTCAAAATTATAAACAACTGAAAGAAGGTGAAGAAGTAACTTTAAAAGGTGAAATCTGGAAAACCGACACAGAGAAGCATATTAAAGTGAAAGAGATTGTGTCTGTGAAGTAATTGTATTTATTTAATTTTCAATACATAAAGCTTTCAATAGAGAATTAATCTTTAAATTTGAGTGTAAATAAAAAGGGTATGAATACAGTTGAACAAATAAAACGAAATTTAATTTCAAGAATAGAAGATTCTGAAGATTTGAATTTTCTAAATGCACTTCAGACAATTTTTGATTCTTCAGAACAGGCTTTGTATAAATTATCTTCAGATCAGGGGGAGGTAATAGAAAACAGTCGTGTAGAGATTGAAAATGGGAAATTTCATAAAAATGAAGATGTAATCTCTGAAATGAAAGAATGGCTAAAAAAGAAATAATTTGGTCTGAACTCGCTAAAATCCAGTTTTCCAATGTTCTTGAGTTTTACTTTAACCGAAATGAAAGTTCTGATTACAGTTTAAAAATTTTGGCAGAAGTAGAGGATTTATTGGAAACTCTTTCTGAAAATGAAGGTATAGGGAGGTTGACTTCTAATAAAATAACCCGTGTAATTCCCATGAATGTATATTTGGTCTTTTATGAAATTAATAAAGATAGAATAGAAATTCTTTCTTTTTGGGATAATCGCCAAAATATTGACAATAGAAAAATAAAATAATTTATCGAATACTATCATGTGCGTGAGTCTGCACGCCATTGTTCCATAAAGTCAAAATATCGGTTGCAACAGCAGCTCCGCTTCCGGCAGCAATTGCCAATTGGCTTCTCCATCCGGCTAAAGTTCCAATTACATAAATGCCTTCAGTGACTTTGTGATCCTCGTTTTTAAGCTGGATGCGCTGTTTTTCCGGTAAAGCTTTTTTGTGAGGTTCTATATATTGCATCAAACCTTGGATGTCAAAAGTATTTGCGGAACCAATTCCTATAACTATATTTTTTGTCTGATAAGAGTTTTTGTTTGTAATTACCGTAAATTCTGGATAGATTCCCTCAATTTTAATTACCTTTTCATTTGGAATCTGAGCAATGTGCGGGTAGGTTTTAGCTAAATCCTGAGTGCTTTCGGATAATAATTCTGAACCCAATTTGCCTGGTGTTATACCATAAGCATTGTAAAAAATAGCTTCCTGTAAAGAAGAGCTTTTCTGGTGTGTAAAAATCCCGATTTTTTTATCGGTAACAAAAGCTTTGTTTTTGGCAGATCCTAAAACAAGGGCACATGACATGCCTGAAACGCCTCCGCCAACAATTAAAACGTCAAACATATTATCTTCCGTTTGTTTTCTCTTCTATTTTTTTTGAAATTCTAAAAATCAAAAGAATTAAAACAGCACAGAATGAAGCAGCGACTCCAATAAGAGCTACAGCACTGTCCCCTTCAAATGGATTTTGAAAGTCAAGCTGCGTAATATTAAAGACGATTAAAGCCAGTGCCAAAACCACTAAGATGGAAGTAAAGATTTTCATAGGATTATTTATTTGTCTAAAATAATAAAGCAGAGCTTTTTGAGCTGTATTTTAGAATTTTATGGAGCAAATTTAAAAAAATATCCTTTAGACGAACAAACCTTTAACATTAGCAGCAAATAATTTAACAGCTATTGCTAAGAGAATTACCCCAAATGTCTTGCGAACTACGCCAAGCCCGTTTTCACCTAATAAAGTTTCAATTTTTTTAGATGATTTTAAAACAATATAAACCAATATAATATTCAATAAAATCGCAATAATGATATTGAAAGTATGAAATTGAGATCGTAATGAAAGCAAGGTAGTCATAGTTCCTGCTCCTGCAATTAAAGGAAAAGCTAATGGAACAATAGAGGCCGATCCGGGTTCTTCATCACGATAAATACGAATCCCTAAGATCATTTCCAAAGCAAGGAAGAACAATACAAAAGAACCGGCAACAGCAAACGAGTGTACATCGATGCCTATAAGATTAAGCAGGCCTTCACCAACAAAAAGGAAAACAATCATAATTGCACCGGCAACAAGCGAAGCTTTTTCTGATTCGATGTGTCCAACCTTTGCTCTTAAATTTACAATGATTGGTATAGAGCCCACGATATCAATAACGGCAAATAGCACCATACTTACTGTAACGATTTCTTTTAAACTGATTTCTAACATATCGCTTTGATTTTAAGGGATTAAAAACTGTTGCAAAAGTAAATAATAAAGTTAGGTGTTTTTATCCAGAAAGTATTTTTGTTATAAAAACATATTTTTATTCTTAAATAAGTGATTTTTGTAACAATTAATGTGTTTGCCATAAAGTTTCGCAAGGTTTTTTTACAAAGTTTCGTGAAGTAATACTTTGAAATAGCATTTATAAAAAGAAATCTTAGTGAAACTTTGTGGTTGCCTTCGTGAGTCTCTGCGAAACCTCTTTTTATCCATATTCTTTGACTATCTTTGCACTTTATAAATTTCAGTACTTTATTATCATGTTTCAGTTAGGAAAAACCATTATTTCGGAAGATATTCTTGAAAAAGAATTTGTGTGCAACTTGTCAGCTTGTAAAGGTGCGTGCTGCGTTGACGGGGATGCCGGTGCTCCTTTGAGCGAAGCAGAAACCAAAATTCTGGAAGAGATATATCCTAAAGTAAAACCTTTTTTGCGTAAAGAGGGTATTGCAGCTATTGAAGCGCAGGGAACCTGGGTAAAAGGTACCGACGGTGATCTTGAAACCCCGCTAATCGATAATAAAGATTGCGCTTATGTGATTTTTGATGGTAAAACGGCTCTTTGTGGAATCGAACAAGCCTACAATCAGGGAATTGTTGACTGGAAAAAACCGGTTTCCTGTCATTTATATCCAATTCGTGTAAAAGATTTTACGGAATTCGCTGCAGTGAATTATGATAAATGGGATATCTGCGATGATGCCTGTTCTTTGGGTAAAGAACTGGAAGTTCCTGTTTATAAATTTGTAAAAGAAGCACTTATTCGACGTTTTGGTGAAGACTGGTATATCGAGCTTGAAAAGGTGGCCGAAGAGTATAAAAAAGTGTAAAATCAACACCCTTATTTAAGGATTAATTTTGATCTTTTTTAGCTCAAAAAAAACTTTTTTTAACTCAAAAAAAACTTTTTAAAACAATCTTAAATTCCTTGTTTCTTATTCTAAAAAGTCTATATTTTACGGGGGTTTGCGCTATAACGGATGTATTTAATTTATTCATTTACAGTATTTTAAATATTGTCTGAAAAAAGTTTCATTTTTTCTCTTTGTTAAAAACTACGCTCGATTGTGAATAAGTTTGAGTTTGATTTTTGGCGATAAATGACAATCTTTGTAATCGTTCTGAATAGGGGGAATTCATTATAAAAATTAAACAAAAATACAATGTCACAAGTTGAACCAATTTTACAAGAAAATAAGAATCGCTTTGTTATTTTTCCAATTAAACATCATGATATTTGGGAATGGTATAAGAAAATGGAAGCTAGCTTCTGGACTGCCGAAGAAATCGATTTGCATCAGGACTTAACAGATTGGAACAACAAACTTAATGATGACGAAAGATATTTTATCAAACACATTTTAGCATTTTTTGCTGCTTCTGATGGAATCGTAAACGAAAACCTTGCTGAGAACTTTGTAAATGAAGTACAATACGCCGAAGCTAAGTTTTTCTACGGTTTTCAGATTATGATGGAAAATATTCATAGCGAAACCTATTCTTTACTAATTGATACTTACGTGAAAGATGAAGCCGAAAAAGCAGAATTGTTTAATGCTTTGGAAGTTTTTCCTGCAATTGCCAAAAAAGGGGAATGGGCTCTAAAATGGATCGAATCTGATTCGTTTGCTGAAAGGCTGATTGCTTTTGCTGCAGTTGAAGGTATTTTCTTCTCAGGTGCTTTCTGTTCTATTTATTGGTTGAAAAAACGTGGATTAATGCCGGGATTAACTTTCTCAAATGAGTTAATTTCCCGTGACGAAGGCGTACATTGTGATTTTGCAGTTCACTTGCATAATCACCATTTAATAAACAAAGTTCCAAAAGAAAGAATTAAAGAAATCATTGTTGATGCTTTAAATATTGAAAGAGAGTTTGTAACTGAATCTCTTCCGGTAAGTTTGATTGGAATGAATGCTGCTTTAATGACACAATACTTAGAATTTGTTGCTGACAGATTATTAGTAGAATTAGGCTGTGAACGTGTTTATGGATCAGCGAATCCGTTTGATTTCATGGACATGATTTCTCTTCAGGGAAAAACTAATTTCTTTGAAAAACGTGTTGCAGAGTATCAAAAGTCAGGTGTGATGAACACAGACAGTGATGCTCAGAAAATATCGTTTGACGCAGATTTTTAGAACAAAAAAAATACTGCATTTTAGTGTCCGCCACGAACACTAAAACAATAAAATCAAGAAACGAAAGTTTCTATACTAAACAAAATTTTAGATTGGATCTCACTCCCAAATCGAAGATCCGGTTGCATTTTTACGGGTTTTTTCGTCTATATTTTAGATTGAAGAACGAATAACTATGGGGATTTTACAATTCTCAAAAAAAATAAATTTAAAAACACGCAATGTTTAGTGTCGGAATTCATTTTCCGGTGCCTTTCATTTTTTCAATAACTATAAAAAAAGTAAGCTTATGTATGTAGTAAAAAGAGATGGCCACAAAGAGCCTGTAATGTTTGATAAGATTACAGAAAGAATCAAAAAATTGTGTTACGGGCTTAATGAGCTTGTAGATCCTGTTAAGGTAGCTATGAGAGTTATCGAAGGGTTGTATGACGGAGTTTCTACATCTGAATTAGATAATCTTGCAGCAGAAACAGCGGCATCTATGACTATTGCACACCCGGATTATGCACAATTGGCAGCTCGTGTGGCAATTTCAAACCTGCATTCAAATACCAAAAAATCGTTTTCAGAAACGATGAAAGATATGTATCATTACGTAAATCCAAGAAATGGTCAGGATGCTCCGTTAATTGCTGATGATGTTTACAAAGTGATTCAGGAGAACGCAGCTTTCTTAGATTCTCACATTATTTACACAAGAGATTTTAATTACGATTACTTTGGATTTAAAACTTTAGAGCGTTCTTATCTTCTAAAAATAAACGGAAAAATCGTAGAGCGTCCGCAGCATATGTTAATGCGCGTTTCTGTGGGGATTCACTTAGACGATTTGAAATCGGTTATTGAAACGTACGATTTAATGTCTAAAAAATACTTCACGCATGCAACACCAACGTTGTTCAATGCGGGAACACCTAAACCTCAGATGTCTTCTTGTTTCCTTTTGGCAATGCAGGACGACAGTATTGACGGAATTTACGATACATTAAAACAAACGGCTAAAATCTCGCAGTCAGCGGGAGGAATCGGTCTTTCTATTCACAACGTTCGTGCAACAGGATCTTACATTCGCGGTACAAACGGAACTTCAAACGGAATCGTTCCGATGTTGAGAGTATTCAACGATACAGCCCGTTATGTAGATCAGGGTGGTGGAAAACGTAAAGGAAGTTTTGCGATTTACATCGAAACCTGGCATGCTGATATTTTCGAATTTTTAGATTTGAAGAAAAATACCGGAAAAGAAGAAATGCGTGCAAGAGACTTGTTCTTCGCAATGTGGACCTCCGATTTATTCATGAAACGTGTTCAGGAAGATGGTCCCTGGACGTTAATGTGTCCTAACGAATGTCCGGGACTATATGATGTTTACGGAGAAGAATTCGAAAAACTATACATGGATTACGAGTTCAGAGGAAAAGGAAGAAAAACAATCCGTGCCCGTGAATTATGGGAGAAAATCTTAGAATCTCAAATCGAGACCGGAACACCGTATATGTTGTACAAAGATGCAGCAAACCGTAAATCAAACCACAAAAATTTAGGAACGATCCGTTCTTCTAACTTGTGTACAGAGATTATGGAGTTTACTTCTAAAGACGAAATTGCAGTTTGTAACCTGGCTTCAATCTCATTACCGATGTTCATTGAAAACGGAAAATTCGATCACGAAGCGCTTTACAATGTTACAAAACGTGTAACCCGTAACCTGAACAAAGTAATCGACAGAAACTATTATCCGGTAAAAGAAGCTGAAAACTCTAACATGCGTCACCGTCCGGTAGGATTGGGAGTGCAAGGCTTAGCAGATGCTTTCATTATGCTTCGTATGCCGTTTACAAGTGATGAGGCTAAAAAACTGAATCAGGAGATTTTCGAAACTTTATACTTTGCAGCCGTAACCGCTTCTATGGAAATGGCAAAAGAAGAAGGTCCATATTCTACATTTGAAGGTTCGCCAATGTCAAAAGGAGAATTCCAATACAATATGTGGGGAATGAAAGATGAGGAATTGTCAGGCCGTTGGGACTGGGCTTCTTTAAGAAAAGAAGTGGTAGAGCACGGAGTTCGTAACTCGTTATTGGTTGCGCCAATGCCAACAGCATCGACTTCTCAGATTCTTGGAAACAACGAAGCTTTCGAACCATATACTTCTAATATTTATACGCGTCGTGTATTGTCCGGAGAATTCATCGTAGTAAACAAACATTTACTGCACGATTTAGTTGAAAGAGGATTGTGGAACGAATCGTTGAAACAGGAAATCATGCGTCACAACGGATCTGTTCAAAATATTGATGTGATTCCGCAAGACTTAAAAGAATTGTACAAAACAGTTTGGGAAATGTCGATGAAAGACATTATCGATATGTCTCGCCAAAGAGGTTATTTTATTGACCAATCGCAGTCATTAAACTTATTCATGCAGGATGCCAATTATTCTAAACTTACGTCAATGCACTTTTACGCTTGGCAGTCAGGTTTGAAAACAGGAATGTATTACCTGAGAACAAAAGCTGCAGTTGATGCGATTAAATTCACATTAAATAACGATAAAAAAGCAGAATCCCCATCTTTAGTTGCAGAAACCGAAGAAATCGATATTGAGGATTATAAAGCAATGCTTTTAAAAGCACAAGCTGCAGGTCCAGAGGATTGTGAAATGTGCGGATCTTAATTTTAGCGTTTAGATTTAAGATTTTTAAAATATATTTATATGAAAGCAGTTATTGTAATGATAACTGCTTTTTTTGTATCGATTTGTTTTATATACAATCTTGTCAGAAATAACAAACTGTATGTTTCTGAAATAAAATTCATTATAATTCGCGCAATTCGCGGCAGAAAAAAAAGCACAAAAAAAAATCCCAAATCCCAATCGTAAAATTGGAATTTGGAATTTATTTATATTGGAATTTAAAATTTGGTTATCCAACCAAATTAATGATCTTCCCAGGAACAATAATCACTTTATTTGGCGTTCTTCCCTCTAATTGTTTTTGCGTTCTTTCGTCTTTCATTACGATTTCTTCGATTTGTGCTGCGGTCAAATCCAAAGGCAATTTGATGGTGAAACGCATTTTTCCGTTGAAAGAAACCGGATATTCTTTCTCCGATTCTACCAAATGTTTTTCTTCAAAAACCGGGAAAGGAACTTCTGAAATGGAAGTTGTATTTCCTAACTGTGACCATAATTCCTCTGCAATATGTGGCGCGTAAGGCGAAACCAAAATCGCTAACGGTTCTAAAATCGCTCTTGAATGACAATTTTGAGAAGACAATTCGTTCACACAAATCATAAACTGTGAAACCGACGTATTGAAAGAGAAATTCTCAATATCATCTGCTACTTTTTTGATGGTTTTATGTAATGATTTCAAGTTGTCTTTTGTTGGTTCGTCGTTGTTTACGATTAAGCCGTTATCATCAAAATACAATCTCCATAATTTTTTAAGAAAACCAAAAACTCCCGAAATACCAGCCGTATTCCAGGGTTTTGCCTGCTCTAACGGACCTAAGAACATTTCGTATAAACGTAATGTATCTGCTCCGTATTCTGCACAAATATCATCTGGCGTTACTACGTTGTATTTCGATTTTGACATTTTTTCAACTTCTCTCGAAACAAAGAACTTCTCATTTCTAGTTACAAATTTAGCCTCTCTAAAATAAAAATCATTTTTCTTTAATTCTTCAAAATCTAATTCGTCATTTCCATTTACAAAACTAACAGGAACATGCAATCTATATGTTTTTAAAGGAGATAATGGGGAAATTTCAATATTCTCTTTATTAATACCATTCTCCTCTAACTCTTTATAAATAGGAACTAAAAATTCATCTGAAATTTCTCGAAATAATGTATCTGAATTAACATCATTTACATTTTTCAGATCTGATACAATATCAGCCGAAAAATATGTGTTTTTAATAATTTCAGCTTTTTCAATTATTTGATTTATTTTTTCAAAGTCCTGATCTGCTTCCTTTATTTGACTATTTAAATTAGGGAATTTCTCATTGTCAGATTTCTTAGACACTTTCAAATTAAATCCTATCATATTTACAAACGCACTAGTCCCTAAAATCATTCCCTGATTAATCAGTTTTTTGAATGGTTCTTCAGTTGGAGCGAAACCTTTGTCTTTTAAGAATTTATTCCAGAAACGAGAATACAATAAGTGTCCGGTTGCGTGCTCGCTTCCTCCAATGTATAAATCTACACTTTCCCAATAGGCCAAAGCTTCTTTTGAGGCAAATTCATTTTCATTATGTGCGTCCATATAACGCATCCAATACCATGAACTTCCTGCCCAGCCCGGCATTGTGTTTAATTCTAAAGGAAAAATCGAAACGTTATCAACTAAATCGGTATTAACAACTTTGTTTTCGTTCGTGTCCCAAGCCCAAACGGCAGCATTTCCTAATGGAGGCAATCCGTCTTCGGTTGGTAGATATTTCTCTACTTCCGGCAAAATAATGGGCAAATGCTGTGCCTCGATCATTTTAGGCAATCCGTTTACGTAATAAACCGGGAAAGGCTCTCCCCAATAACGCTGACGTGAGAATACTGCATCACGCAAACGATAATTGGTTTTACCGGTTCCCTGACCTATTTCTTCTAATTTTTCGATCGCTTTTTTAGTCGCTTCTTTATAATTTAATCCGTTTAGGAAATCAGAATTGGCGATTTCAACATTGTCTTTTGATCCGTAAGCGGCTTCAGAAACATCAACATTGGCGAAAATGTTTTTGATTTCCTGCATTCCGTTTTGACCTTTAAAGAAATTAGCAAAAGCGTAATCTCTTTCGTCTCCGCAAGGAACCGCCATAACAGCACCAGTTCCGTAACCTGCCAAAACGTAATCTCCAATCCAAACCGGAATTGGTTCTTTTGTAAACGGATGCTCTGCATACGCTCCTGTGAAAACTCCAGAAATGGTTTTTACATCCGCCATACGCTCACGCTCCGAACGTTTTGATGTTTTTTCGATATAGGCTTCAACCGCTGCTTTTTGTTCCGGAGTTGTAATTTTAGCAACCAAATCGTGTTCAGGTGCCAAAGTCATGAATGTTACTCCGAAGATGGTATCAGGTCTTGTTGTGAAAACATCTATAGTTGTTGGTTGTTGGTTGTTGGTTGTTGGCACTACATTAAAACTCACCATTGCACCAACACTTTTTCCAATCCAGTTTCTTTGTGATTCTTTAATTGACTCACTCCAGTCGATATCATTTAATCCTTGAAGCAAGCGTTCGGCATAAGCAGAAATTCGCATACTCCATTGTGTCATTTTTTTTCTTATGACAGGATAGCCTCCACGTTCCGAAACTCCGTTTACGATTTCGTCGTTTGCCAGAACAGTTCCTAAGCCTGGACACCAGTTTACTTCTGTTTCTGCTAAATAGGTTAATCTGTATTGCAAAAGGATTTTTTCCTGTTCCTCTTTCGAAAATAACATCCATTCATTTGATGAAAAAGTCACAACGTTATCATCGCAAACTGCATTTACACTTCTATTTCCATCTTGTTCAAAAATTGAAACTAAAGTCGAAATATCTTCTGCTTTATCTGAATTTTTATTGTACCAGGAATTGAACAACTGAATAAAAATCCATTGTGTATGTTTATAATAATCCGGATTTGAGGTACGCACTTCACGCGCCCAGTCAAATGAGAACCCGATTTTATCTAATTGTTTTCTGTATCCTGCAATTTGCTTTCCTTCTTTATCTACTCCTCCATCAATATTTACGCGAGTTGTGTCTTCCGGACGTTGTCCTGTCTGAATGGCGTATTGCTCTGCCGGCAATCCGAAACTGTCGTAACCCATCGGGTGCAAAACATTGAATCCCTGATGTCTTTTGAAACGAGAATAAACGTCTGAAGCAATATATCCCAGCGGATGCCCCACGTGTAATCCTGCTCCGGATGGATAAGGAAACATGTCTAAAACATAATGCTTTGGCTTTTCAGAGTTATTTTTGGCAGCAAAAGTCTGGTTTTCTGCCCAATATTTTTGCCATTTGGCGTCTATTTCGTTTGGATTATATTTCATTCCTATTTTTTATTTTCTTTTTAATGGAGTCATGCTTTCGCTCACTCAAGTCATTTTTTAAGGTACTAAGGTTCTAAGTTGCAAAGGTTCTGAGGTTTTCCTCTCTTTGTCACTTAATTATAAGTCCGCAAATTTACATTTATTGCGCATTGTACCAAAGCTATTTAGCGGACAAACAAATAAAATAACAAAATACTTATTTTAATTACGTAAAAATACTTAATATTGCAATTGCAAAATACGTATTGAATAAAATTGTATTTTTTCAACACATAGAAACATAGAATTTTATTTTTATAAAGAATAATAATAGAAACTCGTTTCTTACACATAGTGATCTATGTGTATTTTTGATAAGTGAAACGTCTTTCAACAGTTTCAAAAAACTATGACTCTATGTATTGAAATGAACTCAACGAATAAAACATCGATGGCAGAAAACAAAAAATACAATATCGAAGTCCGGCTTTGGATTGAAGAAACAGAAGGGCCATTTTTAGGAATTGGAAAAGTCTGGCTGTTAGAAAATATTCGAAAAACAGGTTCAATCACCAATGCTGCAAAAGAAATGAAAATGGCGTATCGTCAGGCCTGGCAATTGGTTGAAGAAATGAATCAGCGTGCTGAAAGTCCGCTTGTAACAAAATTGCTTGGTGGGAAAGGCGGCGGTGGAGCTAAACTTACCGAAGCAGGTGAAAAAGCTATTGTTGTTTTTTATGAAATCGAAAAACGTATTAAGGATTTCGTTCAAAAAGAAACTCAAAACCTGAAATTTTAAAAATTTAAACAGCAGTATTCCTTTAAAAACATATTGAATCTGAGTTCAAACTAAATTCCAAAATTTTATATGAAAACCAAAAATTATATTCTAGTTTTATTGATTGCATTTTCATGCACAATGTGTAATTCTTCTAAAAAAGAGGAAACAGTTTCAATAGAAA
Source organism: Flavobacterium flavigenum (assembly GCF_027111255.2). Classification (NCBI taxonomy): domain Bacteria; kingdom Pseudomonadati; phylum Bacteroidota; class Flavobacteriia; order Flavobacteriales; family Flavobacteriaceae; genus Flavobacterium; species Flavobacterium flavigenum. The sequence goes on from NZ_CP114285.2 coordinate 2,599,436, forward strand.
TTTCAAAGCCAGACAATGACAAATATCCTGTTCTTTCCCCTGTAGATAGTTTGAAAATGGTAAATCATCAGATTGAGGTAAAAGGCGATGTTGAATTTCCGCTGCTATTGAATGTTGATTCCTTAAAAAAAATGAAGGTAGTTACAATCGATGATTTGAAAGTCGTTTGCCAAAGTGGTGAGATCAAAAAAGACGACAAGGTTTGTAAAGGCGTTCTTTTGAAAGATATTTTAGAAAAAGCTAAAATCAGGCAAAACGGCCATAAAGACCGAAACTTTTATATCGTTGCCAGAGCTTCTGACGATTATAAAGCAACATTTTCATGGGCAGAAATTTTCAATAACCCAACCGGGGGAAAACACGTTCATTCTATTTGAAGAAAATGGAAAACCGGTTAAAAATGGCGAAATGATTGCGATTTGTAAAAATGATATCAAAACTGGCCCGAGACATGTGTATTGGCTGAAAAGCATAGAGGTTTATAAGATCAAATAACTTTAAATTTTAAACGCAAAGTATTATCCAAAGCTCACAAAGCTTTATCAACACAAAGCTTTGCGAACTTTGTATTTTTTTTCTAAACCAGGTATAAAATTTGCGTGCTTTGCGGTTAAATCATTTTTAAGGCTTCGTATTTTCAATATCTAATTGTACATTTATAGTATAAAAGTTCGTTAATAACTTTAAATAAAGAAATTGTTTATTATTTTTACCACATAATTTAAGCATACTATGAGTTCTAACTTTGATAAATTTCAAAAGCGCAGGTTAATTTCCTCTTATTTTTCGGTTGTATTGAGTGTATTTCTGGTATTATTCCTTTTGGGAGTACTGGGATTATTCATTATCAATTCAAAAAAACTGGCTAATGATTTTAAAGAAAAAATCGCCATGACCGTTTTCTTTAAAAATGAAGCTACAGACAGTGTTACCAAAGCTTTTGATACCGAATTGAAAAGAGCTCCTTTTGCAAAATCGTATGTTTACGTTACCAAAGAAAAAGCGGCAAAAGAACATACTGATATTATTGGAGAAGATTTCCTGACCTTTTTGGGAGAAAACCCATTATTGAATTCTTACGACATTCATTTAAAAGCAGATTATGTTGAAAGGGACAGCATTGTTAAAATTGAAAGCAACCTGCGTAAAAATACTATGATTGAAGACATTGTTTACGATAAACAATTGGTAAATCTGGTAAATGATAATATCAAAAAAGTAAGTATGTGGATTTTGATCATCAGCGGTTTCCTTGCGGTGATTGCGGTTTTATTAATCAACAGTTCTTTGCGTTTATCGATTCATTCTAACCGATTTATCATTAAAACCATGCAAATGGTTGGGGCTACAAAAGCATTCATCCGCAAACCTTTTGTAATGCGCAGTGTAAAACTGGGAATGTTAGGGGCCGTATTGGCAATTGTTGCGTTAATTGCCCTATTACTTTATGTTGAAAACAATTTCCCCGGATTAGGAATTATGGAAGACAAAGCTTTGATAGGTTTAGTATTGCTGGCGGTGTTTGCTTTAGGAGTTTTAATTACCTGGGTAAGTACACACTTTGCTACACAGCGTTTCCTTAACTTAAGAACCGACGATCTTTATTAATTTTAGATTCGAGCTTAGCATTTTTGATTAAAAACTTTAAATATTTGGAATGAGATTGCTTCATTCCCCGCAAAGACAAGATGAAAAACAATTATAAAGAAGAACCGCAATCAGAGCCTCAAAAACAGGAATTCCTTTTTGACAACATCAATTACAAAATCCTTTTGATTGGAATTGGCGTTATCGTATTAGGCTTTATTTTAATGTCAGGTGGAGGAAGTAAGGACCCGAATGTTTTTAACGAAGAAGTTTTTAGCTTTAGACGTATCAGACTGGCTCCAACAACTGTATTGATTGGTTTTGGAATCACGATTTATTCTATCTTCAAAAAATCTAAATAGACACTTAGACTTCAGACATCTTAGATTATTAGATTAAACTTATCTAAGAAGTCTAATATTCTAATAATCTAACAAATCTCATAAATGAATACATTACAAGCTATTGTTCTTGCCATCATTGAAGGAATCACAGAATTTTTACCTGTTTCTTCAACTGGACACATGATTATTGCCTCTTCTTTTTTTGGAATTGCACACGAAGACTTCACAAAGCTTTTTACGATTGTTATTCAACTTGGCGCCATACTTTCTGTTGTGGTATTATATTTCAAGCGTTTCTTTCAGACACTTGATTTTTACTTTAAACTTTTGGTTGCTTTTATACCAGCTGTAGTTTTAGGATTATTATTAAGCGATTTTATTGATGGCTTATTAGAAAATCCGGTTACCGTTGCCATTTCACTTTTAATCGGTGGTTTGATATTATTGAAAGTTGATGAATGGTTCAATAATCCAACTACAGCAGAAACTTCTCAGGAAATCACCTATTTACAAGCTCTTAAAATTGGTTTATTTCAGTGTTTGGCCATGATTCCTGGAGTATCCCGAAGCGGCGCCAGTATTGTGGGCGGTATGTCACAAAAATTATCCCGAACAACTGCTGCCGAGTTTTCCTTTTTCCTTGCTGTTCCTACCATGTTGGGAGCAACCGCAAAAAAATGTTACGATTACTATAAAGATGGTTTTGAATTATCGCACGAACAAATCAATATCCTTATTATCGGAAATGTTGTGGCTTTTATTGTTGCGCTTTTGGCCATCAAAACTTTCATTGGTTTCTTAACTAAAAACGGTTTTAAAGTGTTTGGTTATTACAGAATTATTGCCGGAATCTTTTTATTATTAATTCACTTTTTTATTCACCCGCTTACCATAATATAATGACACCTGAAGAATATTTAGACGGACAAATTTTACTGATAGACAAACCTTTAAAATGGAGTTCGTTTCAGGCAGTCAATAAATTAAAATACCTACTAATAAATAAAGTTGGACTACCAAAAAAGTTCAAAATTGGTCATGCCGGAACATTAGATCCTTTAGCAACAGGGTTATTAATCATCTGTACCGGAAAATTTACCAAACGAATTTCTGAACTTCAGGGTCAGGCAAAAGAATATACGGGAACATTTTACATAGGAGCCACTACTCCATCCTATGATCTGGAAACCGAAATCGATCAGACCTTCTCCACTACACATATTAACGAAGCTTTAATTCACGAAACAGTAAAACAATTTCTAGGCGAAATCGATCAAAAACCACCTATTTTCTCCGCTATTAAAAAAGATGGCGTTCGCCTGTATGAACATGCACGTGCAGGAGAAACTGTAGAAATAGCCAGTAGAAAGACAACTATTCATGAATTTGAAATTACCCGGATTGCATTACCTGAAGTCGATTTTAGGGTAGTTTGCAGCAAAGGGACTTATATACGTTCTTTAGCTTATGACTTTGGAAAAGCAATGGATACCGGATCACATTTAACAGTTTTACGCCGAACCAAGATTGGCGATTACGATGTTAAAAATGCTATAGATATTACCCTTTTTGAAGAAAACCTTAAAAACATTAAATAAAAAAGCACATTACAAATGTGACGACAGTAATGTGCTTGTTCCAGCTTCCCGATTAAAAATAAAATTATTCCATACTTTGGAATTTAATAATGAGGGATGTTTTTTCCTCCAAATAGAAGTCTTGAAAAAAAATCGTAGAATTTTTCGAATAACGTTTTCATAATAGTGTATTTTTAAATTATTAAATATTAAATAAAACACCAATTAAAAAAGTAAATCAGAAAATAAATAGTAGAAATGGGATTATATTACTAAGTTACAACATTTAAGCTTATAAAAAACATTTTTAACGTATTTTTTATTACTAAAATTCTTGTTTTCAGCAAATTACCTCTAAAATAACACCTTTAAACGATTTTTGACAGAAAATTACAGCCTGTTATATTTTATATTTTCCATAATTTCGACTAATTCTTCCTGAACCGAGATTCCTTTGTCAGCCAAATACCATAATTGTAAATCGTTTTTGATTTTTTCATCTATAACCCCAAAATCCTTTTTATAATTTGCCATTAATTCTGCTGCTCCTTTTGGCCTTGGCCCCCAATCAGTGCGCACAATTCCGGCTTCTTTACAAATCACGATAACTTTTGGTATTGCCCTTCCGCCATTTGTTAAATATTGACCCATCAATTCGTCATTTTCATCTCTTAAAACAATTCTGAGATCAATTTTCTTATCCGATGACACAGCCATCTTGTTTAATATTGGAAGTATTTGAGCTGCATCACCACACCATCCTTCAGAAATAACCAGCCATATATAATGATTGTCTAAATTTTGAAGCTTCGAAATCACATCTTCAGAAATTTTTATGGTTTTCTCCAAACGATTCATTCTTGCTTCGTTCAGGCTTGTGTAATGCGTTAAGCTTTCAGATTGTTCTTCGCCGGTAGATTTTCCTTCAAATAACAAATCGGTAACTAGTTTTCGATATTCAGTATAAGAATGACTATTGAATAATGCTTTGGCTACAATACTTTTCATATTTCTTTCGTTTTGATTCCATAAAAATACAGTTTTTAAAAACATTGCCGAATGACTTTTATCACATTTAAAGAAATTCAGAAATGCAGCAGAAATTTAATTCGAAAAGAACAATTAATTTTTTAAAACTCTATTTCAAAAAAACAGAATATGTCTATATTTGCACAAACAAAAGCAACACACATGAAATATAAAAGAATTCTTCTGAAATTAAGCGGCGAAGCCTTAATGGGAGACTTACAATACGGAATTGACCCTAAAAGATTAGCTGAATATGCCGATGAAATTAAGCAGATTCACGACAAAGGAGTAGAAATTGCTATTGTTATTGGAGGAGGAAATATTTTTAGAGGAGTTGCCGGAGCAAGTTCAGGTATGGACAGAGTACAAGGCGATTACATGGGAATGCTTGCTACTGTTATTAACGGAATGGCTTTGCAGGGTGCTCTTGAAGACAAAGGAATGAAAACCCGCCTGCAGACTGCTTTGAAAATGGAGTCTATTGCAGAACCTTATATCAAAAGAAGAGCAGACCGTCATCTCGAAAAAGGAAGAATCGTAATTTTTGGTGCCGGAACCGGAAACCCATATTTTACTACCGATACAGCAGCAGTTTTGAGAGGAATCGAAATCAATGCTGATGTTATTCTAAAAGGAACACGTGTAGATGGGGTTTACGATTGTGATCCTGAAAAAAATGCTTCAGCTGTAAAATTTGACTTTATTTCTTTTGAAGATGTGATCAAAAAAGGATTAAATGTAATGGATACTACAGCTTTCACATTAAGTCAGGAAAATAAATTACCGATTGTTGTTTTTGACATGAACAAAATTGGAAATCTTTTAAAAATCTGCGAAGGCGAAAATATCGGAACTGTAGTTAATATTTAAACTATTTTAGATTGTTAGAATTTAGATTATTATTTTTAATATTCATTCTACAATCTTTACATATTCAAAAAATAAAATTATATTAGTTAGCATAATTAGATCATTGCTTTTTTAGAAAAATCTAAAAATCCAAAAAGTCTGAAAATCTAAAAATCTAAAAAAATGACTGAAGAAATAGATTTCATATTAGAAAGTACTGAGGAATCAATGAATGGCACGATTGCACATTTAGAAAAAGAATTTCTAAATATCCGTGCAGGTAAAGCTTCTCCGGCAATGCTTGGAGGTGTTTTTGTTGATTATTATGGTGCTGCAACACCGCTTTCCCAGGTATCTAAAATTAGTGTTCCTGATGCAAGAACCATTACCTTGCAGCCTTTCGAAAAAAACATGTTATCAGCAATTGAAAAAGCAATTTTGATTGCCAATATTGGTTTTAACCCAATGAACAATGGTGATGTTATTATCATCAGTGTTCCGCCTCTTACGGAAGAACGCCGCAGGGATTTGGCAAAACAGGCAAAATCTGAGGCTGAAGATGCGAAAATTGGTATCCGTAATTCCCGTAAAGATGCTAATACTGATATTAAAAAATTAGAAAAAGAGGGAACTTCTGAAGACATCTGTAAGTCTGCTGAAGAAGAAGTTCAAAACTTAACAAATACATACATCAAAAAAATAGATGAATTATTAGCTGTTAAAGAAGCTGAAATCATGAAAGTGTAATGTATTTTACATAAATTTAAGAATCCGTTTGGTTAAAATTATACCAGACGGATTTTTTATTTATTACTTTTGCATACCAAAATAAATTTCCTTTGGTTTCAAAACCACAATACTCTGTATGAAGCTATTCTGTTTGTTTACTTTGTTTTTTACACTTACCCTACAGGCACAATTTCAAATAAACGGAATTGTAAAAGACTCCGGCAACAAACCGCTTCCGTTTGCTACTATTACCACTTCAGAAAACAATAATACAATTACAGACGTTGATGGGAAATTTATACTTTCAACGAATGTAAAAATTTCTTCTTTTACAGTTTCTTATATTGGGTTTCAAACGAAAGTCATTCCTGTCCAGGACAATAAAAAATTTTACCCGGTTTCTCTAAAACAAAAAACAGACGACCTCAAAGAAGTGATTGTTTCTAATGAAAACCCGGCATTGGCTATTGTAAGAAAGGTAATTGCAAACAAAAACATCAATAATCCACAGAAAAAACTCAACAGTTTTGAATACAAAACATACAATAAGCTCATTGTTACGGCTAATCCCGATTCTATAAATGGGAGGATTGACTCATCTGCTTCTTATAAAGATTTAAAGAAAAACAGAATAAATATTGACTCTTCTGATTATAAATTTAAAGAAGTTATCTCCAAACAGCATTTGTTTCAAACTGAAAAAATTTCGCAGTATCAATTTGCAAACAAAAAACTAAAAGAAACTATTCTGGGTACTAAAATGGCAGGTTTTAAACAGCCGGTGTACGAAATTATTGCTTTCAATTTACAGTCTATTTCCATTTATGATTCGAAATACGAGCTTTTTGAAACCAAATACAATAACCCTGTTTCTGACGATGCGCTAAAAGATTACAATTACAAATTACTGGACACAGTAGCCATTAAAGGTCGTACTACTTTTATGATTTATTTTAAGAATAAGCAAAAAAGAAAGTCTGCCGGCTTAGAAGGTGTTTTATACATTGATCAGGAAAATTTTGCCATTGCAAAAGCTGTTATGCGTATAAAAGGAGTACTAGATATTAGCGGAATACACGAATTTGAATATGTTCCGCAGGAAAAAATCTGGTTTCCTTCAAACACTACTTTCAAAATTGTAAAAGGAAAGAATGATGATGACATTAATATCTTAGGCGGAACTATTCAGTTTGACGGAGATTCAGAAGATGCTTTTACGACCCGTAAAAAAAGTGCTTCCGATTTTACTTATGTACTCTCAGAAAGCAACAATTCCGACATTCATTATAACACTGTTACTCCAATAAAAGATCCTTCTTATTATATCGAAATTAAAGATGATGCCAGTACAAAGCCAGAAGATTTCTGGAATGAATACAGAAAAGAAAGCCTTGATCTTAAAAGTCAAAGAACGTATCAGTTATTAGATAGTATTTCGATCAATAAAAGAATTGAGAAGCGTTTGTGGCTTGGCCGTAAAATCATAAACGGTTATATTCCGATTGGACCGGTCGACCTGGATTTGAAAAAAGTAATCAGTTATAATAATTATGAAGGTTTTCGATTAGGACTGGGCGGAATTACCAATGATCGTTTCTCTAAACGCTTCAGGATTGAAGGTTATGGCGCTTATGGAACGAAAGACGGCAACTTCAAATACAATCTGGGTTCAGGTCTTTTAATGGATAAAAATACCAATACCTGGCTAAACGGATCCTATACGGATGATGTCAGGGAGATTGCGAGTACTGTTTTTGCTGTTGATAAACGCGTTTTTAAAATTTATGATCCCCGTCCGATCAACATTAGTACTTTTTACCATTACATCAGCTGGAAAACCAATCTGCAGACGAAAATTATTCCGAAAACAGAAGCTGTCTTTGAATTAGCAAGAACCTATGTTGAACCTAAATTTGACTATCTTTTTAATCATAACGGGCAATTGTATTCCCACTATGTCATGACAACTGCAATGGCTTCTATTGTCTGGGCACCATTTAGTAATTTTATGCAGACACCAACAGGCAGATCCGAAACCGAAAAACGTTTTCCAAGATTTACTTTTCAGTTTACGCAGTCCCTTCCAGATGTTCTGGATAACGACTTCAGTTTTGCTAAAATAGATTTTAAAACAGAATACGAAAAAAAATATTTAGATGGACAAAAAACCAGTCTTTTATTCCAGGGAGGTTACGCTCTTGGTGATGTGCCTATTACCCATTTATACAATACAATGCCTAACAACCTCAACAAAGAAACCGTCATTCAGCGTATTACTTTTTCAGGAAGAAATAGTTTTGAAACAATGTATTTTAATGAATTTTTCTCTAGCGAATATCTGTTTTTCCAGATAAAACATGGCTTTAACAGAGTAAAAATTTTGAAAAAAGTTCGTCCATCCTTAGTTTTGGTTACGAGAATGGCCTGGGGAAATATGGAAAAACCGGAACAGCATATTGGTCCGGCTTATAAAACTTTGGACAAAGGTTTCTTTGAATCCGGTCTTGAATTAAATAAAATCTACAAAGGTTTTGGTTTAAGCGGATTTTACCGTTATGGTCCAAATCAATTACCAAAACTCGAAGACAATATAGCGGTTAAGATTTCTTATGTATTAGATTTAGGATTATAAAGAAGCTTTTCCTGCTGTACACTATATCTTTTATGCCGAACCCCGGCACAAAAGGATGCCGTTCCCATCAGGGCTAGAACCATTGGCTTTAAAAGAAATTTCATTAGTAATTAATAAACGATAGTAAAAATAAATCCCAAATTCCAGTTTATCACATCTGAATTTGGGATTTTAATATTAGGCTTTTAACGCTTATGGTTTCAAAATCAAAACCGATGGTGTATTATTCAGCCAGATACTTTGAGATTCGATTAACTTTTTCCAACTATCCAAACTTATGATCATTAAATTTTGAGTTTCCAGAAACTCTTTTTTAATCGTTCTGTCATGCATAATCATAATGTGGTTTGGCGCAATCTGTTCAATCGAGCGAATACTTTCCTGCATATCCCTTCCACTCTTTACTTCACCACTAGCATCCAGAACCGTAATTTGTGAACCATTATTATTGATTAGTTTCTTGGCATAATCAATCAAAAAAGAATCTTCTTCACTGAAAATCGGCATAAAAATCCGGTCTACTTCTTCTAAATCCTTATCAATAAAAATCCCTACCGGCATTTTGGTTTTAGAAATAATATGACGTGTTCTTTCATCAAAAGGAGAGTTTTCGAACAAACCTTCTTTTCCGGTAAACTTGTCAATTAATCGATCAGGGTTTACAATCCTTGATGTAAATCCAAGGATTTTTCCAAGCAAGGTCCCTTCAAAAATAGATTGTCCTAAACCTATCAGCAACAAATCATATTCTCCCTGATTTGCAGTATCTATAATATCTGTATCAATATCATTTGTTACTTTAAAAACACTTACCATATTCTGGTTCAAACGCTCTGATTCTTCAATAACCGGAAACAGCATTTTTCGTTCGTGGTCTTTTACATCAAAAGAGTGAATTTCAGTACTCAGCGACAAATGCATTGCCGTAACAATTGAATTATCAGTCTGTTTTTTCACTAAACTATTGGCAATCTGTAAAAGTTTTTTGCCTCTTTCAGGAGTCGCAAACGAGAACAGGATTTTGTATTTGCTTTTATTACCAATTTCCTGTGGAATGATTGTGGGCTTATCCTTAAAAATATAACCAATAAAATCCAGTGCCGGACCTGTCATAAAAGTAGTTACCAGAGCCATAATGACCATCATCGTAAAAATCTCAGTCGACAAAACTCCAAGGTCATAACCAATATTTAAAACAACCAGCTCCATTAATCCGCGTGTGTTCATTAAAGCACCGATAGCTAAGCTGTCTTTCCAGTTTTGCCCCACAAATTTTGCAGCGAGTGCACTTCCAAAAAATTTCCCGGCTACAGCAACAGCAATAATAACTGCGGTAACTTTCCATAAATACGGATCGTTAAGCAAACCAATCTGCGTACGTAAACCTGTAAACACAAAGAACAAAGGCAGCAAAAGGATAATAGATACATCTTCAACTTTTTCGATAAAAATATTCCTAAATTTATTATTCTCCGGCATAATAGCCCCTGCTAAAAATGCTCCAAACAAGGCATGGATTCCAATTAATTCTGATGCATAGGAAGAAATCAGGAGTGTAATAAAAAAAATAGCAACCACAGGTTTGTTGAGACTTTCACGGGTCGAATTTAAATCACCCACACGTTTCAGGAACGGACGAACTATTTTCAACATGATAATTACATATAAAATGGCTAATCCAATGACATATAATGCACTTGTAAACGATCCTGCTTTTACAATCGCAATTACAACTGCAAGTATACACCATGCCGTAATATCATCTGCTGCGGCACAAGTTATGGCAATGGTTCCGAGTTTTGTTTTCTGCATCCCGCGTTCCTGAACGATTCTGGCCAAAACCGGAAAAGCGGTAATACTCATGGCGATTCCCATGAATAATCCGAAAGAAGAAAACGCAACTCCTTGCGGTGCAAAAGTTCCATAAATAAAATAAGCCAGCGTTAATCCTAAAGCGAACGGAATCACAATACTGGCATGGCTGATTACTACAGATTCATGCGCTTTATTTTTAAGAACTTTTAAATCCAGTTCCATTCCGATCACGAACATAAAAAGTATCAACCCAATCTGACTTAGAAATTGCAGATTCCCTAAAGATGCTGCGGGAAACAAAGTAGCTGAGAATTCCGGAAAATACATCCCGACCAATGAGGGACCCAAAACAATTCCCGCAATCATTTCTCCGATAACTGATGGTTGCCCGATCTTCCTGAAAATCCAGCCAAACAAACGTGCTGCTAAAATAATAGTAACAATTTGAGCCAGCAAAATGGCCAAAGGATGCTGCAGGTTTTCAATCATCGAATGTAAAAAGTCATTCCAGTGATTGCTTTCAATTTTTTTCTGAATAATTCCGCGTCCTGCTTCAAGTGAGGCTCCTTTTGAAATCATCCAGTATATCAGACCGGTAAAACCACCAATAACTGTAACATAGAATAAAGAATTTTTAATATTATTCATAACCCGTATTTTAAATTATGAGGCAAATATCAGCACTGAAAAGCTAGTGTAAAAGCAAATTCAGCCCTAATTTTTAATCTATGTAACAAGTCTGAAAAACTTTGTAATAAGTTAGATTTTGACCTTTTTTAAAAAATCAGAACGATAGGTTTCACTTAATAAAAGTGTAGTATTTTTATTGTTTTCTTCTAAATGATGCAGCACAATTTCGTTATGATTAAAGAATTTGATTGCTTTTACCGCAACAACTTCTTTTTTATTCACACGACAGAAATCCGCCTCCGGCAATTCATTTAAAAGCGTATCAAATTTAACGTTTTTCAGATTCAGAAAACTCCCATCCGTGAGCAATACAGTTTTGTCACGGCTATCGCTTAAAGCTGTTTTGATATATTGAATCTGACTAAAATACAATAACGTTTTTCCTTTGTCTGTATTTAACTGAATGAATTTTTTGGCTGTTTCAGGTTTATTGAATCGTTCAAAAGCTTTAGAAATTGCTTTTTGCAGACGTTCTAGTTTCACCGGCTTTGTGATATAATCAACTGCGTCGATATTGAAAGCATCGGCGGCATAATCTTTATAAGCTGTACAAAAAATCACGAGTTTATCCTGAATCATTTCAGCAAGATGCAAGCCGTCAATTCCGGGCATTTCGATATCTGAGATTAATAAATCAAATTCGAGATCCGGGATTTCGGTCAATAGTTTTTCAGGATTATTAAACGTTTTTACGATTTCTACTTCGGGAATTTGTTCGCAAAGCATTTTCAGGTACGTTAATCCGGGTAACTCATCGTCCAGAAGCAAGCATTTCAGTTTTGTATTCAAGTAAGTCTATTTTTAGATGGGCTATATAAATATCGTTTTCTGTAAACCTTTCAAGTTTAAAATTGTTTTTGTAGATAATTCTCAAACGGTGTTCCAAAGTTGTATTTCCTAAACCGCTTCGTTCCTTTTTCAACACTTTTTTATCTGAAATTTTATTCGAAACTGTCATAAAGAAAGCATTGTCTTTAAACTCAAACACAACCGAAATAAAGGCATCAGCGCTTTGCAGATCGGCATGTTTAAAGGCATTTTCAATCAAATCAATCGAAATTAACGGTGCCAGTAAAGGCTGTTCGTATAATTTATCTTCTTTATTGATGTTGGTTTTTATCTTCAGTTCAAAAAGCGGACTGATTTTTATTTTATTGATTTCAATCAGGTTTAATGCAAAATCAATTTCTTCCCTGGCAGTAACAAACTTCTTTTTGCTTTCGTATAAAATATAATCCAACACATTGGCGAGTTTATCCAAAGCAAAATAAGTCTGATACGCATGAGACTGAATCGAATTCAGAATGTTCTTAAACAAATGCGGATTAAGTTTCGACTCTAATGTTTCTAATTGTAAGTCGTTTACTTTTCTTTCGAGCGCATAAAAACTTTCTTCGGCATTTTCTTTTGCTTTTTTAGACTGCATTAATTGATACACCATAAAACCAATGATGACAATTAGCAATAAAACAATTGCTAACAGAATAAAAGTGATAGTATTATTTTCCTGCATAAAGTTTTATTTTTTGCCACAGATTCACACATTAAAAATAATTAATCCTAATAATCTTTGGCTCATTTTTTAATGACTGGAAACAAACTTCAGCCCAATGATTGAAGCAATTAAAGTAGAAAGAAAAAATATTCTCCAGAAAGTGGCCGGTTCTTTAAAAATCAAAATTCCGACTAAAACAGTTCCAACAGCACCAATACCTGTCCATACGGCATAAGCTGTACCAATTGGCAAAACCTGCGTGGCTTTATAAAGCAGAGTCATACTAATCGAAAGACAGATAAAAAAACCAATCATCCAATAGGTAGATGTCACTCCGGTTGTTTCTTTGGCTTTGCCTAAACAAGATGCAAAACCTACTTCAAAAAGGCCTGCTATAATTAGTAAAATCCAATTCATTTTTTCCTTCTTTAAAATTATACTACAAAGATGAGAAAAGCCTGCATACAATTCACATCAAAATAATAATTATCTAAGTGTGAGGTTTGTTAATTAATGTTAACAAATCGCAAAAACAATGTGCTTACCAAATGATTTTTAACACTTTTCACTACATTTGCATCCATTTTACAAATTTTATGAAAAACTCGATACAAGTAGGTTTTTGGGAAAAATTAGCCCGAATCATACTTAAAAACAGAATTACGATATTAGTTATCCTCACCGCTTTGACTATCTTTTTGGCTTTTCAATGGAAAAACCTTGCGATGACATATACCGAAGCTAATTTGCTTCCTAAAGATCATATTGCCAATAAAGAATATCAAAAGTTTCTGGACAAATTTGGTGAAGAAGGAAACCTGATCGTAATTGGTTTTAAAGATCCGAAGTTTTTTACCCCTAAAAATTATGCTGCCTGGACCGAAATGATGACAGGCTTAAAAAAATCGAAAGAAGTTGATTTGGTAGTTTCTTTAAATGATTTGAAGAAACTGGAAAAAGATACTGTTAACGAAAAATTTGTGCTTTCACCATTTATAGACCAAGCCAAAACACTTGATCCGGCTTATTTAAAAAAGGTACAATTCGACTTATTCAACAATCTGCCCTTTTACGAAGGATTGTTATTTAATAAACAAAGCGGAAGCGTGCGTTCTGCGATTTACATGAACAAAGCTTTAGTAAATACAGCACAGAGAAAGACTTTTATACTTGAAAACTTAGTTCCAAAAATTGACAAGTTTGAAAAAACTACCGGTATTGACCTAAAAGTCTCAGGAATGCCTTACATCAGGACGATTAATGCAAATGATATGAAAGGCGAAATCGGGCTTTTTATAGGTGCGGCTTTGTTTACCGTTTCTTTGATTTTCTTTTTCTTTTTCCGTTCGTTCAGAGCTACCTTCATTTCGATTTGTATTTTAATTGTCGGCGTAATCTGGTCATTCGGAACGCTGGGATTATTTCATTATAAAATTACGATTTTAACAGCCATCATTCCGCCTTTAATTATTGTAATCGGAATCACGAATTGTATATTCCTGATTAACAAATATCAGCAGGAAATTAAACTCCACAGCAATCAGGCAAAAGCTTTACAACGTATTATTTCTAAAATTGGGGTTTCGACTTTGATGACGAACTTAACGACAGCAATTGGTTTTGCAACGTTTATGATTACAGGAAATGATTTGCTTTTTGAGTTTGGTCTGGTGACTTCTATCAATGTGATTTCTGTTTATTTACTGACACTCTTAATTGTGCCAATTGTATACAGTTTCATGTCAATGCCAAACGAAAAACATTTGTACCATTTGACTAAAAACTATATTTCGACTTTGCTTGACTTTGTAGAAAATATGATAAAAAACAAACGAAAAGTAATTTATACAATTTACGGATTGCTTTTGGTTTTTAGTGTTATTGGCGTTTTTCAAATGAAAGTTTCGGGCAGTTTGATTGGTGAAATGCCAAAAAGCGCTTCATTTTTTAAAGATATTTTATTCTACGAAAAAGAATTCAACGGGGTTATGCCGCTTGAAATCATGATTGACACCAAAAAGAAAAAAGGTGTTATGAAAGCTTCTACAATTCGTAAAATGGATGAGCTGCAAAATACAATTAGCGAAATGCCTGAGCTGGCAAAACCAGTTTCAGTGGTAAATCTGGTAAAATATTCGAAACAGGCTTTTTATAACGGAAATCCGGAATATTACCAATTACCTACTTCACAGGAACAGACTTTTATTTTAGGTTATGCTAAAAACGCAACCAAAAACAGCAAAGAGAACCTGATGAAAGCCTATGTTGATTCGACCGGACAATACGCCCGAATCACCACTTTTATGAAAGATATAGGTACGGATGAAATGGCTAAAGTAGAGAAAAAACTGCACTCAAAAATTGACGAAATTTTCCCGAAAGACCGTTATGAAGTAACCGTGACCGGAAAAGCTTTAGTTTTTCAAAAAGGAACTTCTTATTTGGTAGAAAACTTAATCGAATCACTGATTTTTGCCATTTTAGTAATTGCAATATTGATGCTGTATTTGTTCCGTTCTCTCAAAATGGTTTTTGCTTCGGTAATTACGAATGTTTTGCCGCTTTGTATCACATCCGGATTAATGGGTTATTTCGGAATTCCGCTAAAACCTTCTACGATTCTGGTGTTTAGTATCGCATTTGGAATCTCGGTTGATAATGCGATTCAGTTTATGGCGAAGTACAAACACGATTTATTGCAAAATAACGGAAAAGTAAAAAAATCGGTTTTCAGCGCTTTAAGAGAAACCGGAATCAGTACTTTTTATACTTCGGTAGTTTTGATTTTAGGATTTGCAACTTTTACGCTTTCCAGCTTTAGCGGGACCATTGCATTGGGAGGATTAATTTCCTGTACTTTGGCTTTTGCCATGTTTGCTAATTTATTGGTTCTTCCCGCTTTGGTGCTGACTTTTGAGAAGAAGAAAGCTAAGAAGGAGGATTTGGAAAGTTTGGAGAAGTAATTTTTTGCCACTAATTTCACTAATTGGCACTAATTTCAAATAATACTTGACAAAAGTTTGCCGCAATCTTGTCATTTCGACGAAGGAGAAATCACACCAGAAACTCCGCAAAGTAAATTGTCTAATCTTTGTAGAATCCCGAGTGTGATTTCTCCTTCGTCGAAATGACAAAAAATACGAAGTAAAAATTACTTCTTTTGAAACCTACTGCCCTAGCCCTGATCGAAGCGGCATCCTTTCTATTTTTGCTGCCAAAAATAGAAAGATACAGCGAAGAGCAGGAAACAGCTTCAAAAATTAATTATTATCGTTTATATTTGCAATTCGATATAAAAACTGATTTTATATGAATGTAAAATCAGCAATCTAAAAATCTAAAATTAAAATGAAACACACAAAAGTTAGAGACTTATTAAACAGTACGACGACGTTACAGGAAGTGAATGCAAAAGGTTGGGTGAGAACTTTTAGAAATAATCAGTTCATCGCGCTTAATGACGGTTCTACAATTAATAATATACAATGTGTTGTTGATTTTGAAAATACTCCAGAAGAGACTTTAAAAAGAATCACAACCGGAGCTTCGGTTTCTGTTTTTGGAACTTTGGTAGAAAGTAAAGGTGCGGGTCAGAAATACGAAATTCAGGTTTCTAAACTAGAAATCCTTGGAGATTCTGATGCCGAGAAATTCCCAATGCAGCCTAAAAAACACTCTTTAGAATTTTTACGTGAAAATGCTCACCTGCGTGTTCGTACAAATGCTTTTGGTGCGATTATGCGTGTGCGTTCGGTGTTATCTTATGCGGTTCACAAATATTTCCAGGACAGAGGTTTCGTTTATGTAAACACACCAATTATTACCGGAGCTGATGCTGAAGGTGCCGGAGAAATGTTTCAGGTTACTTCTTTACCATTGGACAATCTTCCTAAAAATGAAGAAGGAAACATTGATTTCAAAAAGGATTTCTTTGGAAAACATACCAACTTAACGGTTTCGGGACAATTAGAAGGGGAAACTTTCGCAATGGCTTTGGGTCAGATTTATACTTTTGGACCAACGTTTAGAGCAGAAAATTCAAACACTTCACGTCACTTGGCAGAATTCTGGATGATTGAGCCGGAAGTTGCTTTCAACGACCTTGATGACAATATGGATCTGGCTGAAGATTTTATTCAGTATGTAATTAAATATGCTTTAGATAATTGTAAAGACGATTTAGCTTTCTTGGAAGGAAGACTCTTAGAAGAAGAAAAATCAAAACCACAAGCAGAAAGAAGCGAAATGGCGTTGTTAGAAAAACTAAACTTCGTTTTGGAGAACAACTTCAAACGTGTTTCTTATACGGAAGCAATTGATATTTTAAGAGATTCAACTCCAAATAAAAAGAAGAAATTTCAATATCTTATCACAGAATGGGGAGCTGATTTACAATCAGAGCATGAGCGTTATTTGGTTGAAAAACACTTTAAATGTCCGGTAATTTTATACGATTACCCGGCAAATATTAAAGCGTTTTACATGCGTTTGAATGACAACACAGAACCAGGAAGAGAAACGGTTCGTGCCATGGATATCCTTTTCCCTGGAATTGGAGAAATCGTGGGTGGTTCTGAAAGAGAAGAGCGTTACGATGTTTTGGTTCAGAAAATGGAAGCGCTTGGAATTGACAAAGAAGAATTATACTGGTATTTAGACACCAGAAGATTTGGTTCTGCTACACACGCAGGTTTCGGTTTAGGATTTGAGCGTTTGGTATTGTTTGTTACAGGAATGACAAACATTAGGGACGTAATTCCTTTCCCAAGAACTCCTGGAAGTGCGGAATTCTAAGAAGTTAGAAAGTTTCAGGTTTCAGGTTATTGGAACTTGAACTAAAATTATAAAATTTGTTTTCGAGTTTCAGTTTTCAGTTTTGCCGTTCAGTTGAGCAACTTGAAACCTGAAACTTGAAAATTTTAACAAAAACAAATGCTAAAGCAATTTTTAAATTTAAAATTATCCCAGAAATTATCTCCTCAGCAAATCCAGCTGATGAAGTTAATTCAATTGCCTACGCAAGCTTTTGAACAGCGTTTATTAGAAGAAATGAACGAAAATCCGGCTTTAGAAGCGGGTCAGGAAGATGAATATGAAGCTGATGAATTTGCTAATGAGGAATACGACGATTATGATGATGCAGAATCAGACAGAATCGAAGCAGAGGATATTAATATTGACGAATACTTAAGCGACGACGATACTCCGGATTATAAAACTCAGGTGAATAATTATGGAGACGAAGAAGAACGTGAAACACCTTTTGCTTCGCCAATAAGTTTTCATCAGGATTTGATCAATCAGCTGAATACTTTTATTTTGAATGACGAAGAGCGCGAAATCGCTGAGTTCTTAGTGGGGAGCATCGATGATATGGGTTACATCCGCAGAAGTATTCCGGATATTGTAGACGATATGGCTTTTACTCAGGGAATTTATACCGATGAAACCATGGTCGAAAAAATGCTGCATGTCATTCACGAACTAGAACCTTCCGGAGTTGGCGCACGTGATTTGCAGGAATGTTTATTACTGCAGTTAAAGCACAAAACACCAACTGAATATGTTGATCTGGCGATTGATATTATCGAAAATCAGTTTGACGCTTTTACAAAAAAACATTACGATAAACTTTTACAAAAATACAGTGTTTCAAACGAACAGCTTAAAAAGGCTATTCACGAAATTGAAAGACTGAACCCAAAACCGGGCGGTTCTTTTACAGGAAATAATAAAGTCACAGAAAATGTAGTTCCCGACTTCGCGATCAGAATAGTTGACGGCGAACTGGAACTAACTTTAAACGGAAGAAATGCCCCTTCCCTGCACGTTTCTAAAGATTATCAGGAAATGATGCAGACGTATAAAGATTCGCGTGATAAATCGACTGCTCAGAAAGATGCGGTTCAGTTTATCAAACAAAAACTGGATTCGGCTAAATGGTTTATCGATGCGATCAGACAGCGTCAGGAAACATTATTTGTGACAATGAATGCGATTATGCATTACCAGGAAGAATTTTTCTTAGATGGTGACGAAACCAAACTAAAACCCATGATCTTAAAAGATATTGCGGATATGGTTGGTCTGGATATTTCGACGATTTCACGTGTCGCTAACAGCAAATATGTTGAAACACCATACGGAACAAAACTGATAAAAGAATTTTTCTCTGAAGCTATGAAAAATGATCAGGGAGAAGATGTTTCTACTTTAGAAATCAAAAAGATCCTAAAAAATACCATTGAAGAAGAAGATAAGAAAAAGCCACTTCCGGACGATCAACTGGCTGAAATCTTAAAAGAAAAAGGATATCCGATTGCAAGAAGAACAATTGCTAAATACCGTGAACAATTGGATATTCCGGTTGCAAGGATGAGGAAAAAGATTTAATTTTTTTTATAAATAGAAAACCCGACAAAATTCACATTCTGTCGGGTTTTTATTTGGATCAAAAAGCTTATTTATACTGGTCAGGAAATATTTTTACATTAAACAAAAACACTTTATTTTTATCACTGTAACTATAAACCAATGCATAATCATTTTCTCTAAAAACCTGTAGCCCCGGATTTGCTTTTGCTGTACCGATTAAGCTTTTCTCAATTTCCGTTTTTATAACCTTTACCTCAGCTTTTTCTTTCACAACATTCAACAAGGTAAGATTGTACTGAACTGTTCTTTCTTTATGTAAACTTACGCTATCCAGACGAATTCCCTCCTGAATAACTAACGGGCAATTTTTATTGTATTTCACTACTAATTCCGTTACTTCTTTATTTGCTTCTTCAGTATTTTCAGCAATAAAAAAATAGAAATAGCCTGCAACGCCCATCGCAATTACAATAATTGCTAAAAATAAAATATTCTGCTTTCTCATGTCTGTATTGTTAAGGCTTTTCACTTATTCTCCTGGCTTTTTTTCATCGCATTAAAGTACGCTGCACGGCTAAGCGGTTCGTATTCCTCGATTTCACCAAGCATAACCAATTTATCATTATCTGTTTTTCTAAAACTGTAATTAGCCAGATTTCCGGTTCTGGTACAAACGGCATGAACCTTTGTAACATATTCTGCTGTAGCCATAAGTCCCGGCATTGGACCAAATGGATTTCCTTTAAAATCCATATCCAGACCAGCAACAATAACACGAATTCCTTGATTCGCAAGATCGTTACAGACTGTTATGATTTCGTCATCAAAAAATTGGGCTTCATCAATTCCGATCACATCACAGCCCTGAGCCAAGATTGAGATATTGGCAGCAGCCGGAACGGGTGTTGACCGAATTTCATTAGAGTCGTGTGAAACAACCATTTCGTCATGATAGCGGGTATCTATGGCAGGTTTAAAGATTTCGACTCTTTGTTTGGCAAATTGGGCGCGCTTGAGCCTGCGGATTAACTCCTCGGTTTTACCCGAAAACATTGATCCACAAATAACTTCAATCCAGCCAAATTGTTCTTTGTGATTTACTGTATTTTCGAGAAACATTTTGTATTTTTCTACCTTTAAAAATGAATAGTTTTTATTACTTTGTACTGGTAATAAACTGATGTGAAAAATTGTCCTTTTACACTTTTTCAAAAGTAGAGAATTTTTATGAAATTGAAGATTCGCTCGCGTTTATTAACAGAAAATAAATATCAGGCGAATTTCTTTCGCAAATTAAAAAGACATTCAAAATATACTAAAATACCCTATTCACTATAATTTCAATAGTTATGAAAAAAAAACTGGAAGCCGATTTAATCAGCATTGCACATCGAATTTTAAAGCTTAAAAACAAATCCGATATCAATCAATTGTATCTGGAAACACAGAAATTATATGAAAAATTAACTGTATTAAAATTTGTAGAAGAAAATTTCGATGATATAAAACCCACTATTGGATACAGCGAAATAGAATCTCAGATTGCAACTGTTTTTGACAAAGAGGAAAATCTTCCTGCAGCAATTCAGGCTGAAGAAACAGTTCCGGCTGTTGTTGAAGAAACTGTAATTAAAGCAGAAGTTATTGCCGAACCTGAAATTATTGAAGCAACTCCTATTGAAGTCGTTGCTGAAATTCCAAAAGTTACTGCGCAAAAAGAAACTGTAGTCGATATTCCTGTAGAAAAAGTAGAGGAAATAGCTGCAAAAATGGAAGAACCTGTTGCTGAAACCAAGACAGAAACAGAACCCTCTGAAGAATTTTCTTTTAAAACAGTAAGCGATTTAAAACCAATTCCGGATTTCAAACCTGCATTTGAATTAGAAAAAGAAGAAATAAAACCTGAAGAACCAAAAGTACCTGCAAAATCGGACGCTGTTACAATTTCGCTGGAAGATATTCTGGGTGTTAGTTATGTAGATGCACAATTTGTTAAAGTAGATGATATTAAAGATGTTTCTTCTGCTCCTGCAGCTTCAATAAATGAATTTCAGGAGAAGCAGGCACCAGTTCTGGCTACAATTGCAGAACCGGTAAAAACGAAGACCGTTCCGTTAAACGAAAAACTGGCACGAGGTTTCCATATTGATCTCAATGACCGTATTGCCTTTACTAAAAATCTTTTCGGAAACAATACCGAAGATTACAGCCGTGTTTTAAATCAGCTGTTGACATTTGACAGTTTCAGTGAAGCCAAAGAATTCATAGAAACGATGGTAAAACCGGACTATAACGACTGGCAGGGTAAAGAAGATTATGAAGAGCGTTTTCTGGGAATTATTGAGAAGAAATTTTCATAACCTTTTCGTTTCACATTTTACATTTCACAAATAAACTATGTCAAAACTATATATCGTTCCAACGCCAATCGGCAATCTCGAAGACATGACTTTTCGCGCCATTCGCGTTTTGAAAGAAGTCGATCTGATTTTGGCCGAAGACACCAGAACGAGCGGTAAACTTTTAAAGCATTTTGAAATTGGCACGCACATGCACAGCCATCATATGCACAACGAACATAAAACCACCGAAAATCTAATCGCCCGCCTAAAAGCCGGTGAAACGATTGCTTTAATTTCAGATGCAGGAACTCCGGCCATTTCAGATCCTGGATTTTTACTGACCCGGGCCTGTGTCGAAAACAAGATTGAAGTAGAATGCCTTCCCGGTGCAACAGCTTTTGTTCCCGCTTTAGTAAACAGCGGACTGCCGAATGACCGATTTATTTTTGAAGGTTTCCTTCCGGAGAAAAAAGGACGTCAGACCCGATTTTTGGCTTTAGCCGAAGAAACCAGAACGATGATTTTGTATGTCTCACCACATAAATTAGTCAAGACTTTAGCAGAGTTTATTCAATATTTTGGAGAAGACAGACAAGTCTGCGTTTCGCGTGAATTATCAAAACTGCACGAAGAAAATGTACGCGGAACAGCAAAAGAAGTTCTGACACATTTTGAAAAAACAGCTCCCAGAGGTGAAATTGTTGTGGTTGTTGCCGGAAAAACAATAGAAAAAGAAGCCAAAAAAAGTAAATATTCAAAAGACGAAGAAGAATAATTTTTGCCACAGATTACACAGATTAGCACAGATTAATGAATAAAAAAAATCATTTTATCCGTTTAATCTGTGGCAAAAACTAAATAAAATTTATCAAATAAACATCATGAGCATTCAAGCCTTTTTAGAAAAAGTAAAACAAAACCCAACACAAATCACATTTCCTGAAACCATTGCAGTAATTGAAGAAAACTACAACTTCACACCAACTGCTTTTCAAAACGGAACACAACATAATGCAGCAGGCGAAAATTCAGGATCCTGCAAATTATTTTCTTTCGCAAAATTGCAAAACCTAAGCAAGGAAGAAACATTAGCCTGTTTCGGTGCTTTTTATTTTGAAGAAGTTTTAGGCGATCCAAACGGAACAAACCACCAAAACATTAGAAATTTCATCAACTTAGGCTGGGACGGCATTCAGTTTGAAGGGAATGCTTTAGAAGCAAAATAATTTTAGATTTTAGAATTCCACATTCTGAAATAATTAAAATTCTGAAAAAGCCAAACACAAAATATTCAACCACAAATTTTCGCAAATTGAATTGGTGGAAATTTGTGTAATTTGTGGTTAAAAAATAAACATCAAATTAAACGTTTTTAGTCCCGATAGCTATCGGGACTAAAATCTAAAATCAACAATCTAAAATCAAAATGCGCTGGACCTTAAAACCAAAACCTTCTGAAGATAAAATCAAACATCTGGCACGAGCCTTAAATGTAGAAGATTTTGTAGCCACACTTTTGATTCAGCGTGGAATTGAAACTTTTGAAGAGGCTAAAAATTTCTTTCGCCCATCTTTAGAACATCTGCATGATCCTTATTTAATGAAAGATATGGATAAAGCCGTTGCCCGAATAGAATCGGCAATTGAAAATCAGGAAAATATTCTGGTTTTCGGCGATTATGATGTTGACGGAACGACAGCTGTTTCTTTGGTTTCTTCGTATTTGAAATTCCATTATCCAAATATTGCGACTTACATTCCGGATCGTTACGACGAAGGTTACGGAATTTCGTATAAAGGAATTGACTTTGCAGACGATAACGGATTTTCTTTGATTATCGCTTTAGACTGCGGAATCAAATCGATTGATCATATCGCCTACGCCAAAGCCAAAAACATAGACTTTATTATCTGTGACCATCACAGACCCGGTGAATTTCTGCCGGATGCTGTTGCGATTCTTGATCCAAAAAGAGAAGACTGCTCTTACCCTTACGATGAATTGTGCGGCTGTGGAGTAGGTTTTAAACTCATTCAGGCGCTAGGTCAAAACCGAAATGAAACGATAGAAGATCTAGTTCCATACCTGGATTTAGTTGCCACAGCAATTGCCGCGGATATCGTTCCGATTACGGGTGAAAACCGTGTTCTGGCTTATTTTGGTTTAAAGGTAATCAACAGCGAACCAAGACCGGGAATTAAAGCCTTGGTACATCAGGTGAAAAAGAAAGTTCTGGACATTACGGATGTTGTTTTTATTATTTCTCCGCGAATTAATGCTGCAGGAAGAATCAAACACGGTAATCATGCAGTTGAATTGTTAACCGAATTTAATTTTGAACAAGCACAACAATTTGCATCCGAAATTGAGCAATACAATGCAGACCGGAAAGATTTAGATAAAAAAATCACCAAAGAAGCTTTTCAGCAGATTATAGAAAATAACGAAGAAGAACGTTTTTCGACCGTTGTTTTTCAGGAAGACTGGCACAAAGGTGTAATTGGAATTGTGGCTTCGAGGTTAATCGAAACGTATTATCGCCCTACCTTGGTTTTTACTAAGAGTGGTGATAAATATGCAGCATCGGCAAGATCAGTAAAAGGATTTGATGTCTATAATGCATTAGACAACTGTTCAGAGCATCTCGAACAATTTGGAGGTCATATGTACGCCGCAGGAATGACTTTGAAGGCAGAAAATTATCTGGCTTTCAAAGCCGCTTTTGAGAAATGCGTCGAAGAAACTATTCATCCTGATATGCGTACTCCTGAAATCGAAATTGATGCGGAAATTGATTTCGCTGATATAACGCCAAAACTGATTCGGATTTTAAAGCAATTCGAACCTTTTGGCCCACAAAATATGACACCTGTATTTATGACACGAAATGCAAAAGATACGGGATATGCCAAAACTCTTGGTTCAGAAGAAGAACATTTAAGACTTTTTGTAAAACAAAATAACGCTGAAGGGATGGCTGCAATTGGCTTTGGTTTAGGAAAAAAGATAAATATTGTACAAAATCAAACTCCGTTTCAACTGGCCTATTGCATTGCTGAGAATGAATGGAACGGAACTATTACCAATCAGCTGATGCTGAAAGACATTAGAAGTAATGAAAAATAACGAAAAGAAAAACGACCCGTATCAGGCATTACGCTACAGAGAATTTAATGTGTTTTTACTGTTGCGTTTTGCAATGGTTTTTGCCTGGTCCATGCAGTTTATTGTGATTGAATGGGAAGTGTATAGTTTAACAAAAGACCCGCTCTCTTTAGGGTTTATTGGTTTGATGGAAATTATTCCTGCCGTTTCAATGGCTTTGTTCGCAGGACATATTGTCGATCAGAGAGAAAAGAAAGGATTATTGGTAAAATGTATTTTAGGATTTTCAGCTATTAGTTTTGGCCTTTTCCTGTTAACCTGGCCAACAGTTGTCGGAGATTGGTCTAAAGATTACATTTTGTATTCAATTTATGCTCTTGTTTTTGTGGGCGGAATTGTTCGTTCTTTTATGGGACCAACTATTTTCTCTCTTTTATCCTTAATCATTCCTAAAAAAGTATATCCAAATGCAGCTACCTGGAGTAGTTCTGTTTGGCAGATTGGAGCCGTTATGGGACCTGCATTAGCCGGTTTCTCCATTAACTGGATTGGCGTTCACTGGTCAATGTGTCTGGTATTTGGATTTTCTATTCTTTCCTTAATTACTTTATCGCAAATCAGCAAGAAACCAATCTTAAATCCGAAAATTGGAGAATCGATAAAAGACAGTCTTACTGAAGGTTTGACTTTTGTATTCAAAAACCAGATTGTTTTAGGTGCGTTATCCCTTGATATGATTGCGGTACTTTTTGGAGGAGCCGTAGCATTATTGCCTATTTTTGCTCAGGATATTTTAAAAGTGGGTTCTGAAGGTTTTGGTATCTTAAGAGCTGCTCCTGCAGTAGGATCTTTCATTACAGTACTCGCTTCTGCGTATGTACCTTTAAATAAAAATGCCGGAAAGAAACTTTTAGCAGCCATATTTGTTTTTGGATTGTCGATTATTTTATTTGGAATTTCAACTTTTTTCTGGCTTTCTGTGTTCGCTTTATTTTTGAGTGGGCTTGCCGACGGAATTTCGGTTGTAATCAGGCAAACTATCCTGCAGCTTAAAACGCCGGATCATATGCGGGGTCGTGTTGGTGCTGTAAATTCAATTTTTGTGGGTTCTTCTAATGAATTGGGGGCTTTTGAAAGCGGTGCAACTGCAAAATTAATGGGAACTGTAACTTCAGTTGTTTTTGGTGGAAGTGTGACGCTTTTAACGGTTATTGTAACCGCACTTAAATCACCAACTTTTAGAAATTTGGATCTGAATAAAGATATGGATGAGCATCATAAATTAGAGTAATGAAATCATCTTTAGCAGCCTTATTTTTATTGTTATCCTTTTTCGCAAAAGGACAGGATCTTTACATCAAAACCTACGGAAATAAAAAAGATAAAACGATAATATTTATTCACGGCGGTCCAAGCGGCAATGCAACTTTGTTTGAAGGAACAACGGCGCAGAATCTCGCTGATCTTGGGTTTTATGTGATTGCTTATGACCGAAGAGGCGAAGGAAGATCAATAGATTCTGAGGCAAAATTTACTTTTGAAGAAGCTTTTCATGATTTAAATTCTATTTATAAAAAAAACCATTTAAAGAAAGCCATTATATTGGCCCATAGTTTCGGCGGTTTAGTTGCAACTCTTTATACGAATAAATATCCGCAGAATGTTACTGCTTTGATTTTGGCTGGCGCATTATTTTCTCAGCAAGAAACATATGATCACATTCTCAATAAACTGAAGAAAAAATACAGTAGCAATCCTGAACAATTGAAGAAAATCAGCATTGTAGAAAATCTAAATAAAAATACTGCTGAATATAGAAAAGAATGCTACGAACTTGCAGGAGAAAATGGCTTTTTTAAGATGTCAAATCCAACCGCAGCATCTAAAAAATTATACGCCGATTACGAAGCTGGAGAATTTTATAAAACGAATATTAGAAATAAAAGTGCGCCGTTAATTTTTTATCAAAACGAAAAACAAAACAACATTGATACTAAACTATATTTAAAGAAAATAAAAACTGCTGGAGTACCTATTTTTGCTATTTATGGACAAGATGATGGTATTTTTTCATTGGCACAAATCAATTCTCTTAAAAAGATAATTGGCGAGAAAAACTTCGCATTTATTGACAATTGCTCACATTACTTATTTGTAGATCAGCAAAATGCATTTCTTTCAAACGTTAAAAATTGGATAAAATAGAATTCAATTTTAATCTTATTTCATTTCTTTATTAAAAAAAAGCAGATGAAATATACTACAACCCTATTTTCCATTCTTTTTACATTTATCATTTATGCTCAAGAACAGATAATTTCAGGCAAACTAAAAAATGCTCAAAACAATGAAGAACTCGTTTATGTAAATATAGGAATCGCCAATAAAAATGCTGGAACTGTTTCAGACGAAAAAGGAATTTTCAAATTAAAGCTGAATGAAAAAGTAACCCCAAATGATACCGTTGTATTTTCTCATATTGGTTTTGAAACGAAAAAAGTATTGATTAGTCAACTGAAATCTGATCATAATACTATTGAGATGAAATCTTCTGAAAATACATTAAAAGAAGTTGTAGTAGTTTTCAAAAAACCTAAACCCAAACAATTTGGCAGAAGTGCAAAAGGTCTAAGTCTTATGCATTTTAATTTTTTTACCGTTCATGACAAAACTGTCGATGATTATTTGAGTCGTGAAAGAGGAATGGAATTTCGAATCAAAAAAGATTGCAAAGTCAATGATTTCAATTTCAATATTACTTCTAACGAATTTAAATTGGTTAAATTCAGGCTGAATTTTTATAAAATTGAAAATGGCCTGCCTTCTAAAATAATAATAGAAAAAGACATTATTTTTGAAGTAAAGGACAAAAAAACCGGATTATTTTCAGTTGACCTAAAACCTTATGATATCTATCTCGATAAAGAAATGGGCGATATTGCGGTCACCATTCAATGGCTTCGAAGTATAAAAGCCAGCGAAAAAAGCAAATTTTTCTCTATTTCTACCGCTAAGTCCCTCAGTGAAAATAGTTTTTACAGAGAAAGAAATATGGCCAATTGGAGCAAAACCGGACAAAGCCTAACATTCTACCTCAACGCGATGTGCCAGTAAACTGAAAAAATATTTTTATGAGTTTTTTTATTTAGAATTAATATAAATAATATTTATATTTGTTGAAATAAAGGAATTTATAATGAAAGATATTGAACACATATACTACAACAACTTTGGAGTGGCCTTTTACTGGAAAAAGGAAAACAAAACCATTTTAGATAAAGTACAATTGGTTTTCAGGGAAACCGGATTTTATCTTTCTGTTGCAGAATTGAATCAGTTTTGTGATTTGATTGAAAATAGTCTTATTGAAAATACTTGTTGTGAATCCTGTCAGCTAAAAAACAGCTGTCATAAATTTTTACTCAAAACACCTCTGCCACAAGTAGATTTAGCGGTTTCGATGAAAGAGATAAAATCAATAAAAGATTTGATTGAAGGAACCCTATTCCGGCTGGATCTGGATGAATATGTATATGGAGCGGGTTTAAACTAATAAATACCAATCATTTAATGTTATTTTTCATAATTGAAATATATTTATTTTAAAAAAGTATATTTACAATAATGAAGAAAGCCCTTACTCTTTTTACTTTATTTGCCCTGACGCTGCTTTTAATAAGTTGTAAAAATGAAGCCGATGCTTATATTGATCCCCGTGGAACCGATTATGCTGGTTCCGAAAGCTGTATTCAATGTCATCAGCAACAGCACGAAACATCTATTCTCAGTGCACATTACAAAGCTACATTACCTGCGACTCAAAAGAATATTTTAGGGCATTTTACAAATGGCAAAAATACTTTCGTCTATGACAAAAACACTAAACTTGTCATGGAGGAACGTAACGATTCACTTTATCAGGTATTGTATGAAAACGGAAAAGAAGTCAAAGCATATCCTTTTGATGTTCTCTTTGGCTTCAAACATGCACAAACGAGTGGCTACTGGAAAAAACATAATTTTTATGAGCTGCCCATCTCTTACTATAAATCTATAAACAACTGGGCGACAAGTCCGGATTATTCTGCTGCGAAAGCTGATTTTAGTAAAAAAATACAAAGAGAATGCTTCTCTTGCCACAGTTCTAATATTGGAAGCGATTATGTGACTACAAGCAGTTCAGAGGCTTATAATTATATGGGAATGGAAGTTCATAATTTCATGAACAAAAACACTTTAATTTACGGAATAGATTGCGAGCGCTGTCATGGTCCTGCAAAAGAACATGTCCGGACGCATTTAAAATTTCCTGATTTAAAGGAAGCGCAAAATATGGTTTCTTTTGCTAAACTGAACAGGCAGCAAAGAATAGATGCCTGCGCATTATGTCATTCTGGAAATGACAAAATGAAACTAAAATCAAGATTTCAATTTAAACCGGGAGAAAGTCTGTCCGGTTATTTTCAGGAAAACCGAAGTCCAAAAGACACTTTGAATTATGACGTTCATGGAAACCAGTTAGGGCTGCTTTCTCAAAGCAAATGTTTTCAGAAAAGCCAGACTATGGACTGTGTCACCTGTCATAATCCGCATCAGGACACACCGCAAAAAAGTATTTCGTACGCTAAAATCTGTATGAGCTGCCATCAAAGTACACAGCACAAAGCTGTAACTTTAAAAACAATTTCGAAATCGGGATTAATGAACAATTGTGTAGAATGTCATATGCCAATACAAGATTCGAAGGTAATCCGTTTTCAGCAATCAAATAGTTCAACTGTTAACAGCTATTCGCTAAGAACACACAAAATAGCTATTTATCCAACAGTTAAAAAGTAATTATTTCTCAAACTTTTTAAGTTCGAAAGTTTCACCATCAAAAACACCGTAGGTAAAATAACCAATCCAGTCGCCCAAATTGACATATTTGGCCTCTTCTCCAACCGGAATAATCATAGGTAAATGACGGTGACCAAAAATAAAATAATTATAATGTTTGGTTTCAAGTTTTCGTTTGGCATACAAAACGAGCCATTCATTTTCTTCACCCAGAAATTTCACATCTTCATCACCGGAAATGAGTTTGTTTTTTACCGATAAGTATTGTGCTAAACTCACACCAACATCAGGATGCAGCCAACGGAAAAGCCATTTTGAAAACGGATTTGTAAATACCTTTTTCATTCTTTTATATCCTTTGTCTCCGGGACCTTTTCCGTCACCGTGGCCAATCAGGAATGTTTTTCCACTAAAGGTAAATTCTTTATTGTCATGATAAACCGGAATATTCAATTCGGTTTCAAAATAATCATGCATCCACAAATCATGGTTTCCGACAAAGAAAAAAATTGGGATGCCGCTATCACGAAGCTCAGCCAGTTTACCTAAAATACGAACAAAACCTTTTGGAACAACCGTTTTATATTCGAACCAAAAATCGAACAGATCACCTAATAAAAAAATAGCTTCGGCATCTTCTTTTACTTCATCAAGCCAGGCTACGAATTTTTTCTCACGAGGCAAACTTAATTCGGGAGTTGGAGCTCCAAAGTGCTGATCAGAAGCAAAATATATTTTTTTCATTGGTGTTTTAAAAGTTAGATGTTAGAAGCTATGAGTTTTTGACTTTAACGTTTAACTCTTAACTTAAAACTTTATTACATATTATCAGACGCAAACCATTCTGCAAATGAAGAATCCGTTTCCTGAAGTTTTAGTGAAAAAAGTGAAATTCCGTCAGGTAAGCGCGATATGATTCTTTTGGCAAAATCAATTACCATATTTTCGCTGGTTGGCTGGTAATCTACTAAAATTACGTGATGACCACGATTTTTCAGTTCGTTTGCCAATTCAATATGCGGGGTAGTTTCGTTAAATACAGTCGCATGGTCAAACTGATCGACGATTTCTTCTTTTACAATTTTCTTTAGATCCGAAAAATCAATCACCATTCCGAATTTTACATTGGATCGGTCTGTAATTGGCGAACCAATAACCGTTACCGATAATTTGTAACTGTGTCCGTGAACGTTTTTGCATTTTCCGTCGTAGCCGTACAAAGCGTGTCCGGTTTCGAAACTAAATTGTTTTGTAATTCTGATATTACTCATCGGTTGTTTTTTCTGCAAATTTAGGAAATAGATGTGAGAAATGGTCTTTTAATAGAAAAAGGTCTTGATTTGTGGTTTTAGCCCTGATCGCAGCGACATCCTTTTGTGGCGGGGTTCGCCACAAAAGATATAGCGGAGAGCAGGAATCAGCTCCTAAAAAAACTACTTCTTAAATTCTATTAAAGCTTTTTTAGTAAAATCAGACAAAACCAGTTTACCTGTAATTTTAGCACGCTCAATCAGGATAGACTCCCATTGTTCTGTGCCTTCCCAAATAATTTTCTTCATTTCAAGTAAAGCTTCAGGATTATATGAACTGAGTTTTTGTGCAAAATTTTCCACTTCTGCATCCAGTAAATCAGCATTATGAAGTGCAGAATACAATCCGTTTTGCAAGGCCCAGTTTGCGGATTTCCATTCGTGAGCTGCCAAAGTCATTTGGGTCATTGCCATTTTACCGATTTTACGGGAAACAGCAGGCTCAATAACAAACGGACCAATACCAATAGCGAGTTCCGAGAGTTTTACGGCACTTTCAGGCGTTGCCAAAACATAATCGCAGGCAGCTATAATGCCCACGCCTCCTCCAACGGCTTTTCCCTGAACGCGTCCAATAATTAGCTTTGTACAATTGCGCATAGCGTTTAGTAAATGCGCAAAACCCGAGAAAAATTCGGTTCCCTGTTCTTCATTCTGTACCGCCAGCAGTTCATCAAACGAAGCTCCGGAACAGAATACTTTTGAGCCTTCGCTTTGGAGGATGATAACGGAAACCGCTTCATTTCGGCTTAACAAATTGATTTCTGCTGTTAGTCGATCTAACAACTCACGCGGAAAAGAATTACTTGCAGGATGCCCAAACTGAATGGTTGCCACCGTATTTTGAAAGGAAGTTTCTAAGCTTCCGTTTGAATTTTCAGAACTCATAAAATTAGTTTTAATAGTAAAGTTACGGTTTTGAAAAATATTTTACCAGAAAGTCTCTGAAATTTGTTTTTTGAAAATTAATTGACTTTATTTGCTCTCGCAATGGGGGATTAGCTCATTTGGCTAGAGCGTCCCGAAAGCTTTCGGGAAGGTGACGTCGCAAAACTTTATACACGGGGGATTAGCTCATTTGGCTAGAGCGCTTGCCTGGCAGGCAAGAGGTGACCGGTTCGAATCCGGTATTCTCCACAACTACAAACTCAAGTCAAAAGGCTTGAGTTTTTTTTATTTTTAGCCTATGTTTTACACTTACATCATATATTCTGAGATATTGGACAAATATTACATCGGCTCTTCTGAAAACTTACAAAAGAGATTAAACGATCACTTGACTGGAAGAAGTACTTTTACTAAAACAGCTAAAGATTGGGTGTTGAAATATTCAGAAAATTTTGAAACAAGAGCAGAAGCAGTTAGACGAGAGCTGGAAATCAAGAAAAAGAAAAGCAGGAAATATATTGAATATCTATTATTGAATAACTCAATTGAATAGAGCGTCCCGAAAGCATTCGGGAAGGTGATCGGTTCGAATCCGGTATTCTCCACAAACTACAAACTCAAGTCAAAAGGCTTGAGTTTTTTTATTTCTCATTAGCAGTATCTTCAAAATCCAGTTCGTCTTCTTCAGATTTTTTATAGTCGTTGTTTAGAAACTCTGTCAGTTTCTTTTTCTCTTTTTGATTTTTTCTAATCATAAATAAAATCAGCAAAATTAGTCCTACTGCTACAACTCCAATTATTATCCAATTGATTTCCATATCCTTAAATTTTACTAAAATTATCATTTTAAAATTTTCCGGATATTATCAAAATGTTAAACCTTTGTAATTATAAAAATCTGTTATAACAGGCTTTTCTATCTAAGTAATTATAATTAAATTGCTGACAACAGACAAAAAACGCTTTTAACCTGAATCGACTATAAAAATTAAATTCCATGGATTCTGATAAATTTATTTTCTGCCTGGAAGGTGTACCAGATGTAGAAAACGACACTGCTACCGAAGTGGTTAAAAGTCTTGAAAAACTGGCTTTTAATCAGGGTATTTCCAGTATTCACAAAACCTGCGATACTATTGAAGGACTCGAAGAAAGCCTGAATAATCTGCTTTATGACGACCATAATTTCAAAGATTACGAAATTATTTATCTGGTTATGAAAGGCGAAGCCAACAACATCTGCCTCAATAACTACTATTACAGCCTGGAAGAAATCGCCGAAATCTTTGAAGGTAAAATGAAAGGTAAAATCCTGCATTTT
Organism: Flavobacterium flavigenum; assembly: GCF_027111255.2. Taxonomy (NCBI): domain Bacteria; kingdom Pseudomonadati; phylum Bacteroidota; class Flavobacteriia; order Flavobacteriales; family Flavobacteriaceae; genus Flavobacterium; species Flavobacterium flavigenum. Next base: position 2,632,364 of record NZ_CP114285.2, read on the forward strand.
GCCAATTCAAAAATACTGGATCTCAACGAAGAGGAAGCGCAGTATTTCCTGGACATTACCGGAGCGCGAGCCATTTCCGGTTATGGTACGTTTTCGAACAATTTTACAAGCACCGTGTCTGTTGACAAAGCTTTTTTTAAATTATGCCAGAAAGAGGATGACCTTATTGAAATTGTGGAGACACTCTACGAAAAGCATTACGACCTTTGTAAACTTCTGGATTTTAGAATGTATTATTAGTTTTTTTTGAAGCAGATTATTTGTTTTCAATAAGACGTTTTGTCCTGCTGTCCGCTATATCTTTTTCCTGCTAAAGGAGCAGGAAAAAGGATGCCGCTCCCATCAGGGCTATATTAGAAATTTCAACTTTTTAAGACCTATGTCAACAAAAAAAGCCCTCAATTACGAGAGCTTTTAATTATATTATTAAAATCAAAACTTATGCCTGATCATCAGTTGAAGCATCCGGGGCATTAGTTTTTACAGATTCTATTCCATTATCTCTCCCGGAAGCACTTTCGTACATTTCGCTGCTTCCAATAATTTGTCCGTTTGAAGCCTTTAATGAAAAATAAAACTTCCCACTAGAAGATTCTTTTTTATCAAATTTTGAATCGTCCTTTGAATTCGTTTTTACAGATTCTATTCCGTTTGAACAAGCTGCTTTGCTTGAATATCCTTCGCTTGTCAAAATCGTCTGACCGTTGCCTGCTTTCAAATTAAATTGAAATTCTCCGTTTGCTCTCTTGGTAATTACAAATTTTCCCATGCTGTTTTTTGCTTTTAAGTTATTGGTTAGAAATAATTTTATTCTGCATTATATAAAAGTACAAAACTTAGAAATACGATTTTATGGTTAACCGTAAATTGTAAATTTTATAACTTATTTCAGCAAAAATCCTAACCGAATCGAACCGTAAAAATAGCCGGTATTCGTATTATGAACAGGGTCTTTTAATTCTCTTCCACGATACAAAAATGAATACGATATATTAAAGTTATTACGACGGTATTTAAAACCGGCTTCGGCATTAAAACGCAAAGGTTCCAGATCAAATGTCAACGGACTCGTATCATTAAACATACTTCCCTGAATGGTTGCATCATAAAACTGGTAATTGACGTTTGGCATAGCATAAAAGTAAAATTCACGAACATTGTACTGTTGTTCAAAACTTACCGAAGCATCATGCAGATTAGAATCATAAACAGGCAGTAATTTTTTAAATCCAAACCGGGCTAAAATACCTGTAGAAACTCCTGTAAAAATGGTTCCCAGATTGGCTTCCGACTGATAATGAAAATCTACATAGTCATGATGTTTGCTAGAAAATAATTTTTTCGAATACATCACATGTGTCTGTAAAGCCAGGGCATTATGCAGTTGATTTTCCCAGCCATATACTTTTTTATACCCAATGATATGATGAAAACTTTCCTGCATTTCTTTACCAAAAGCATTCGGTCCCATGAAGCCTAACTGGAAGTCAATTTTAAAAACTGATTCACTCTGATAAAAAAAACTGCGTCCAGCCTCCGCAAAAAGATATCCGGTAAAAGGGCGGTCGTTTATGGTAACAGCTTCCTCATTAATAAACCTCGGATTATAAATATATTGGCCGATCCTGAATTCGGTGATTTTTTTATTGATCTTTTCATTGTTATTTTTCGACAAAAACCTGTAAAAAATTTCCAGCCCATTTGTATAATACATATCATTTTTAGAGGAAGTATACAAATCGTTATCAGTAATAAAACCGATTTCAGTCTTTTTCTGGGCAAAGCCAAAAGCTGTCAGGAATATGAAAAGCAGAAAAAAGCTTTTTTTACTTTCCATCATAATTTATTTTACCAACGGCGCGCATTTCGCGAACAATTCTTTCTTTTCTTCTGTTGATATAACTTGAAGATCCCGTTGCTTTAAATTTCCTTGGATTTGGCAAAATGGCCGCGATACCTGCTGCCTGCATTGGTGTCAGGCTTGATGCATCACGTCTATACCAGTATTCTGTTGCGGCATAAGCACCATAAACCCCATCTCCCATTTCGATACTGTTCAGGTAAACTTCCATAATACGTTCTTTGCCCCAGATGATTTCGATCAGAACTGTAAAATAGGCCTCGAGACCTTTACGGAAATAACTTTTTCCCTGCCAGAGAAAAACGTTTTTGGCTGTTTGCTGCGAAATGGTGCTTCCTCCACGAATCCTGCGACCGCGTTCGTTGCTTTTGTAGGCTTTTTGAAGTGCTTTAAAATCGAATCCGTTATGATACAAAAAAGTTCCGTCTTCACTGGCAATAACGGCTTTTTGAAGATTCTTGGAGATCTTTTCTATTGGTTCCCAGTTATGATCGAAATATATTTCTTTATCAGACATTTTATTCTCTATTACCCGTATCACCATAAGCGGTGTAAAAAATACAGGCACATATTTAAAAATTACAACCCATACAATCGAAATTCCGAAAAACCATAAAGCAGCTTTTATGAAAAACCATTTTATTTTTTGTCCCAAACTTCGGTTTGATTTTTTAGAAGCAGGTTTCGATTTGCCTGCGGTTGTTTTTTTTGGTGTTGGTTTCTTGGCTGCCATTAAATTAAGTCTGCTAATTCTGTTCCTATTAAACTACCTATTGCTACTCCCATTCCGCCTAAACGCACTCCACAAAACACGTTATCAGACAGTTGGGACACAACAGGTTTTTTACTGTTTCCGATTCCCATAATACCACTCCATCGATGGGCAATATGAAAATCCTGATTTGGTAAAATTACATTTTTCAATAAATCTTCCAATCTATTTTGTACAATTTTGGTCTGGCCAAATTCAGTCGTAGTTTCAGTTTCAAAATCTAAATTCCTTCCTCCTCCAAGCAAAATTCTGTCACCAATATTCCTGAAATAATAATAGCCCCTGTCTAAATGAAAAGTCCCTCTAATATCTAAATTTGGAATTGGCGCTGTAATTAAAACCTGTGCTCTTGCAGGTCTTACTGCTCCATTTGTTAAAGCATTTGCAAATCCGTTTGTTGCAAAAAGCAATTTTTTAGATTTAAAACTAAAATCATTCAGCACTACTTCAACATGATTGCCGGCATCAGTAAAAGACGTTACAGTTTGCTGATTCAGAATTAAAATATTAGCGACAACAGCCTGTCTCAGCAATTCCTGCATCATATTTCCAGTATCAATCTGCGCTTCAAACGGGTTAAAAATCAAATACTCCTGAATATTTTCAAATCCAAAACGGTCAATTTCTTTAGTAAACACTTCTGCCTTAAAAAGGGGTTTTAAAACTTCATTTATAAAAGGAATTTTAGAAATGCATTCATTAAATCCGAATTCATCGTCTTTCAAAAACAATTCATAACCCCCATGAGGCCTGAAATCTACGGCATTATCCCCTAACCTTTTTCGAAGCAGCTGCAAACCCTGCCAGCGTTTTTCTATTAATTCGACAACGTCTTCTTCAGTATGTGTTTTTAAGTCCTCCATAATTTCAGAAATGCTTCCAAAACAGGCAAAACCTGCATTCTTCGTACTGGCTCCCTGCGGCAGCATTCCTTTTTCTAATACAAGTATTTTAGCTCCCGGAAATCTTTCGCGCAAGCGCAATGCTGCATGAAGTCCTACAATCCCGCTTCCAACTATGGTATACTCTACATTTGTAAACCAGTTTTTTAGTTCCCAATAACTAAGTTCCATCGTAGCAATTTATTAAATTCCAATATTTTAAATCCCAATCCCAATCTTGGGTTAAATTACAATATTTTTAAATCCTAAATTCCAATCTTTAGACAAAATTGCAAAACTTGATCTTGTAGAGTTTTGTATCTCTGGGTGGAATTGAAAACTTCAACTCCGTTCAGAGAAACAGTTTGGAATTTAAAAAAATGGAATTTCTTTTTTTAAACTTTAACACTTATTGGAATTTGGATTTTAAAAATTTGGGATTTTAAATTAGTATTTTTAGTGCTTCTAAAATTAGATTTTTTATTATGAAAAAAGTATTATTTATAACCTTAATAATGATGAGTTTGAATGCTATCGGACAAAATGTAATGTCACAGGAATTATTATGGAAATTAGGAAGAGTAACACCACTTGGACTTTCGAAAGACGGTAAAAATGTTGTTTTCAAAGTTTCAACTCCTTCTGTAGAGGAAAACAAGTCTATTTCTAAATTTTACATTTTACCTGTAAATGGAGGAAACGCTACTGAAATCAAAGACACTAAAGAGGTTCTTGCCGACAAGAACATTTCGCCTGACGGAAAATATTTGGTGTATAATGAAGAAGTAAAACTGGAAAAAGTTTTAGGAAAAGATTTCTATCCGAATCTTGACAAATCCGATGCTCAAATTTATAATGGTTTGGATTATCGCCATTGGGACACCTGGAATGAAGGAAAATTTAATCATGTTTTTTACAAAGAAAACAAAGATGGCGCAAAAGGAATTGACATTTTGAAAGATGAAAATTTTGACAGTCCACAAAAACCTTTTGGCGGTGATGAAGATTACATCTGGTCGCCAGACAGCAAAAGCATATTGTATGTGTGCAAGAAAAAAGCCGGAACTGATTATGCCGTTTCTACAAACACAAATATTTATGAGTATAATTTAGAAACTCAAAAAACAATAAACAGAACCGAAGACAATTTAGGTTACGATACAGCTCCTCAATTTTCACCAACAGGAAATTTATCATGGCTGCAGATGAAACGTGACGGTTACGAGTCTGATAAAAATGATATTATTGTTGAGTTTAAAGGAATCAAACAAAATTTAACTGCAAACTGGGACGGAACTGTAGATAATTTTATCTGGAGCAAGGATGGTAAAAATGTCTTTTTTGTTGCACCAGTCGATGGAACTAAACAGCTTTTTACAGTAAATTTTCCGGGTTTGACACGAATTGCAATTACAGTTCGTCAATTGACAAATGGTTATTTTGATGTAAACGACTTAATTGGTTTCTCCGCAGATGATATTATCGTAACACGATCTGATATGAATCATGCTTCGGAAATTTTTTCTTTTAATCTGAAGAAAAATACCTGGAAACAATTATCAAATATCAATACTGAAACGTATAAAAAATTAACCTTGAGCAAAACTGAAAAACGTTATGTGACGACAACTGACGGCAAAAAAATGCTGGTTTGGGTAATTTTACCCCCAAATTTTGACGTTTCAAAAAAATATCCAACTTTATTGTTTTGTCAGGGAGGACCTCAAAGTCCGTTGACACAATCGTATTCTTTCCGTTGGAATTTCTCTTTAATGGCTGCAAAAGGTTATGTAGTTGTTGCGCCAAACCGCCGTGGAATGCCCGGTCATGGTGTAGAATGGAATGAGCAGATCAGTAAGGATTGGGGAGGTCAGGTTATGGACGACTACCTTTCTGCAATTGATGATGTAGCCAAAGAAAATTACGTTGATAAAAGCCGTTTAGGATGTGTTGGAGCAAGCTACGGAGGCTACTCTGTATTTTATTTAGCGGGAATTCATAAAAACCGTTTTAAAACTTTTATCGCGCATGATGGTGTTTTCAATACACAAAGTATGTTTGGAACCACCGAAGAAGTTTTCTTTAACAACTGGGATTTTGGCGGGGCCTACTGGGAAAAGGACAATGCAGTTGCGCAAAAAGCATATACGACTTTTAATCCGGCGACTTTGGTTGGAAACTGGAACAAGCCTATTTTAATCATTCAGGGCGGAAAAGATTTCCGTGTACCAATCGGACAAAGTCAGGAAGCTTTTCAGGCTGCACAGTTAAGAGGAATCAAAAGCCGTTTTCTTTATTTTCCTGATGAAAATCACTGGGTTTTAAAACCTCAGAATGCACAGGTTTGGCAAAACGAATTTTTTAAATGGCTTAACGAAACCCTTTAATACATGAGCAAAATATTTCCAGCCACAGATTTACAGTCTGTGGCTTTTTTATAGAAAGTTTGGCTTTTTAAAACAGAAAATATTGAATAAATTGCAGTAATCATTTCAAAAAACGAATTTCTCAATACCAATTTATGGAAAGCAAAAGAAGCTATATGCCCATTAAAGTACTTTTCGGCTACCTTGCCCTGATCGGATTAGTAGTGGTTGTGGGATGGTTTTTATATTCTGAAAATGTAGTTTACAATAAGTTAGAAGATAAAATTGCTTTTGAAAAAACTAAAATATTAAAAGTCAGCAAGCTTTTTTCAAATGTATATAAAACAGAAAGTTTAGCCCGAAAAACAATTCAGACCAACTCTGAAAAAGACTTCAAAAGCTACCTTATCGAAACAGACTCCTTAAAATCCAGATTAGATACACTGAAACAGATTGTAACCACAGAATATCAAAAGGTTTTGCTGGACAGCGTTGCTTATTTATTGTCTGAAAAAACAGAAAACATCAGGCAATTAAAAACTATAAAAAATAAGGCTGATGATGAAGTTTCTGTAAATAACGCCATTGATGAAATTACCAAAATGGAGTTTAAACTTCGAAAACTGGAACTTCAGGATTTTACTCAAAACCCAAATGATTTGGGAAGTTATCAGCGAAATGTACTGCAAAAATATGTTGATTATCTGAACCAGAATATCCCTGACGATAGTACCAATACTTTAAGCAAACAAGCTTCTGATTCAATTTTAGCCAATTCTAAAAAGCTTTTGAGTGATGTAAAACAAAAAGCTGAAAAGAAAAAAGAGTCGCTCAATTTTGAAGAAAACAAACTGCTTAAAAATGAAATTGCAATTTCTGAACAGCTCCGAAAAGTTCTTCGGATAATTGAAAGGGAAATTATTATCAATTCCATTAAAAACAATTCATTAAAGGAAAAATCACTTAAAAAAGTAAATGAAATCGTTACCGTTTCAGCAATAGTGGGTTTACTCCTGACTGTGGTTTTCTCTATCATCATCGTAAGTGATTATTCGAAATCGCAATTGTATAAAAAGCAGTTGGAAATTGCCAACTTTAAGACCAAAAACCTTCTTAAAAGTCGTGAACAGCTTATATCTACAGTGAGCCATGATTTAAAAACCCCGCTTAGTACCATTGTAGGATATTCTGAACTTTTGAGCAATTCTGATGTAAATACCAAACAGTCGTATTTTATTAAAAACATAAAAAATTCATCTGAATATATTACACAGCTGGTCAAGGATTTGTTAGATTTTTCTCAAATCGAAGCAGGAAAAATAACAATTGAAAAGGTTCCCTTTTTATTGCCTGAAACCATTGATGAAGTGGCAAAAAGTATCCAGACCGTTTATAAACAAAAAGAAATTGACCTGATTATTAATGTTGATGAAAAGCTGAACTCAAAAATTGTTGGCGATCCGTTTCGTGTGAAACAGATTTTGAGCAACATTATTGGAAATGCCTATAAATTTACGGAGCAGGGTTTTATAAGAATCAGTGCTTATGTCGCTGACGAAAACGATTCTTTTACCATTACCATTGAAGATTCCGGTATTGGAATTGAGAAAGAAAATCAGAAACTGGTATTTGAAGAATTCGCGCAGGCAAATGAAAACATCGAAAAAAAATATGGCGGAACAGGTTTAGGATTGGCCATCTGTCAAAAAATCATTTCGATTTTAGGCGGAAAATTAAAGCTTGAAAGCACTTTTGGAGAAGGAAGCACTTTTGAAATTAAGCTACCGCTCTTATTTGATACGAGTATAAGCCTGCCCGACCCTGAATCAAAAGAAATCATTACAAATTCAGAAAAATTTACTTTTATAGTTCTGGATGATGATATCAATTTACTGAACCTTACAAGTACTGTTTTAAAACAGCAGGGGCATCAGGTCTTATCATTTACAAATGCTACAGAAGCATTAGAAACTATCCTGAATACTGATTTTGATTTCATCATTACAGATATTCAGATGCCCGAAATTGATGGGTTCTTGTTTGTTAAAAAATTGAAAAGTAAAAAAGGATCATTTTATAAAAATCAGCCCATCATCGCTATAACAGGAAGGACCGATTTAGATTTTTCTACTTACACGAATGCCGGATTTTCCACAGTAATAAATAAACCTTACTCTCCCAAAGTCTTACTTGAAACCATTCAGAAAGTCTTAGACAATACCATAAGTCATGACAATAAAATTGTAAAAAGAGAAGAAGAGGTTTCTTCAAAAACCTATTGTTTAGAAACTTTAAAAGAGTTTTTAGGAAATGATAATGAATCAGCAAAAGAGTTCATCAGATCATTTATAGAAAGTACAATCCGAAATTTAAAAGATTTAGAAAATGCCGTTGAGAAAAAAAATATAGCCGAAATAAATGCGATCAGTCACAGGATGGCACCAATGTTCAGACAGATTCAGGCACAGGAAATTGGTGAAATCCTGAAAAAATTAGAACAAAATAATTTAGAAAACTCAAATTTAGACCCTCTTTTTACTAGTTTAAAAACCAAAATAGACTTGTTATTTGATGGTTTAAAAAAAGAAATTCTTTAGTCAATATTATATTGTTTTAATTTATTATAAAGCGTTTTTCGGGTTATTTTCAATAGCTTTGCCGCTTCAGATTTATTGTTTTGAGTTCTGGATAAAGCATGAATAATCGCTTCCCTTTCATTGTCAGACAAAGAAAAACTTCCTGAACTGCCCAGTTTTTCTGTTTGAAAAAACTCAATAGGCAAAACATCGCTTTCGATAAAATCTCCTTGAGATAAAAGCGTAGCACGTTTGATACAATTTTGAAGCTCACGTAAATTTCCCGGCCAGCTGTATTTTTGAAAAATGGCTACTACTTCGGGTGAAAATCCTATAATATCTTTATTCAATTGCTGGTTTGCCTTCTCTAAAAAATAATCGGCAAAAACCATCAAATCTTCTCCTCTTTCGGTTAATGAAGGCGACTGAATAGAAAACTCATTGATTCGGTGGTACAAATCTTCACGAAAATCACCATTTTTAACAGCTTCACGCAAATCTTCGTTGGTAGCTGTAATAATCCTGATATCAACATTAATTTCCTTATTGCTGCCGACTGGTTTTATTTTTCGTTCCTGAAGTGCCCTTAACAGCTGAATCTGATTTTCATAGGAAAGATTGCCTATTTCGTCCAGAAAAATGGTTCCTCCGTTTGCTGCTTCAAAATATCCTGTTTTGTCGCTGATTGCTCCGGTAAAAGATCCTTTTAAATGCCCGAAAAACTCACTCGCTGCCAATTCTTTAGGAATTGCACCACAGTCAACTGCTATAAAATTATTGTTTTTCCTTTGGCTTTGCTGGTGGATACTTTTTGCAATAATTTCTTTTCCTGTACCGCTTTCTCCTATAATTAAAACAGACATGTCAGTAGGACTTACCAGTTTAATATGCTCTAATAATTTTTTGGAAGCAACAGAAATTCCTTTCACAAACTCATTTTCTGGAGAAGCCTGTCTATTTGTAGCCTTTTTTTCTTTTACTACAACTTTTTCAGTTGGTGCCGTTTGGAGTGCATTGGTAATAACCAATAAAACCTCATCAGGATTAAATGGTTTCGAGATGTAATCAGATGCTCCGTTTTTAATTGCTTTTACGGCAGTATTTACATCAGAGTAGCCTGTCATAAGTATAACAGGTATTTCGGGATGAGACGTTTTAAATTCAGACATCAAAACAATACCGTCAGCATCAGGCAAACGGAGGTCTGTCAAAATCAAATCGAAAGATTCTTTTTTGATATATAACCGGGCTTCTTCTGCCGAGAAAGCAATAGTGACATCAAATGCTTTTTTTTCGAGAAACCTTTCTAATAATTTGCAAAATGAAATATCGTCTTCAATTAATAATATCTTTGGCATTGCTTTTCAGGTCTTTTTGCTAAAATACCACTATTAATGCAGTATTATCACAAAATTATGTAAAAAAAAAAAAGAGACTGCTGTTAAGCAATCTCTTTTTCACCAAAAACATAAATCTAATTCACCTAATTATATTTTTAACCAGTTACCTTCAGCATCCGAATAAACAGTAGCCTTCTGGTCTCCAACTGCTATGTCTAATTTGTATTCGTTTTTGTCGTTTTTATACGCTTTTTCAAGCACGGCACCCGGATAAGCTGCTTCCAGAGCTGTCTTCACAGCTGCGGGAACATCGTCCTTATTAATTTCAGTATATTCTGATTGAAAAACTACGGAAGTTTTTGTTTGTTGAGCATCGGTAATTGTTGATGCATTGATTGACAAACTTCCAAAAACAATCGCTGCGGATAAAATTAACTTTTTCATAATGTTTTAATTTAGTTACTTTTTAATGACATTTCCTGATGCATCTGTAAAAATTGTATACTTCTTGTCTCCGTTCGAAATTTCCAGTTTATACTCGTTTTTAGCATTTTTATATACCTTTTCGAGTTTAGTGTTTGGAAAAGATTTCTCTGCTGTAGACTTTACAGCTGCCGGTACAGCATCTGAAGCAACTTCTGTGTATTCATCCTGAAAAAAGAAAGAATTAACATTTGAAATTTTTACGTTAGGAATAGCTGCCTGAACTGATAAACCTCCTAAAATAAATGCTGCAGATAAAATTAATTTTTTCATAATGCTTCTTTTTATTTATTTTTTAAGAATATTTCCCTTTTCGTCTGTGAAAACAGTAGATTTTTCACCTCTAACTGTAATTTCAATTTTATATTCTTTTTTGCTGTTTACAAATGCTTTTTCAAGTTTTACCCCTGGATAAGCATTATCTAAACCTGTTTTAATGGCTGCCGGAACAGCATCGATTTCTTTATAATCGTCCTGAAATATTGTTTTAGTAATTGTATTTACCGGACTTAATATTGATGCCTGAATTGACAAACTTCCTAAAACTATTGCTGCTGTTAAGATTATCTTTCTCATAATAAATCATTTTAAAGATTACTTAAATTATTTTTTAATCCATGATCCGTCTGCATTAGCAAAAAGATTACCTACTTTGTCACCAACTGTAACATCTAGTTTGTATTCTGATTTCTCATTTTTATATGCTTTTGTAAGTACTGCATCCGGATATGCTTTTTTAAGAGCTTCTGTAATTGCAGCTGGCACTTCTTCTAATTTTACTTCAGTATATTCGTCCTGAATTGTGATCGTTTTTACAATATTATTTGAAATTGGAGAAGTTGATGCAAATGAAGTTAAACCTCCCAAAACAATTGCGGCTGATAAAAATAAATTTTTCATAATGTGTATATTTTAAATTATTATTTAATTATTGTTTTACACATTAGACAAAGAAATTATTGTGCCATAATTAAAAGGCAAAGCCCTCACACACCTAAAGTACTATTTTTTAATAAGTTAACCAAATAAAAACATTTTTAAAAGCAATAACAACTGTGTAATTTAACACAACCTCTGTGTAAAAAATATACACAAAAGTGTTTCTCTTTTAAATAAGTTTTACCTATCGTTATTATAGTAATTTACAAATTCGATTATCTCTTCTTTTAGCTGGTTAACCGGAAGTGTATTTTTAAGATAAAAAAGTTCAGATTTTATTATTTCGAAATAGTTTTCTATTACAGCATTATAAGACAATTTCCTTTTCTAGACATGCTTTGTGTAATTCCTTTGTGCTTATGATAAATATGTTCTATCAACTTTTGATGTCTCTATGTTTATCTGATATTTTTTTTTCGTAGTAATAATAACTGCCTCTGTCCCTATTTGAGTATAATGCCTAAATTATAATGATGCCCTAATTCTATCATGGATTCCGTTTTATATTCTTGATTTCTTCGGCTCGAACTAAGGCATTAAACTTTTTTAAAAGAGCATTCTTATTCGCTGATTAGAGGCTTGGCAGATTTCTTTTTTTAGCTCTTTTAAAAGTCGTGGATACAGGTCTTCCTTTAGATTTGTTTTTCAAGACTGAAATACCTTGTTTGTGATAATTGGTGCGCTATTGATCAATCACAGATTCAATCGGTAAATTAAAAACTAAACAAGCTTCTAGTAAAGATAAAGGATATCTTCTGAATTCTTTTAGTACTTTCAGTTTAAATCAATTATAATATTGATTAATTTTAGGAAAAAGACCTTCCTCATCATAATGTTTATAGGGATTGACACATTTCATGAGATTACCCTAGTTAAAATTGTGCTCTTTTGCAACCGAACAATTGTTTTTTAAAACTTCTTCTACATATCGAAGTTTAAATTCATAGTTGTACTTGACTTCTTTCCATAAAAATACCCCCAAAGAGTGTCTAACTTTTTGGGGGCAGTTCACTGAATGAATACGTTTTTATATAAAAAAAAACGGAATGTTTTATATTATCCTTTTAAACTTGCTGCTAAATACTCACGGTTCATACGCGCGATATTTTCAAGAGAAATCCCTTTAGGACATTCTACTTCACAAGCTCCCGTATTTGTACAGTTACCAAAACCTTCTAAATCCATTTGGTGAACCATGTTTAATACACGCTCTGTAGCCTCAACTTTACCTTGTGGCAATAAAGCATACTGAGAAACTTTTGCTCCCACGAACAACATCGCAGAAGAGTTTTTACAAGTTGCCACACAAGCTCCACAACCAATACACGCTGCAGCATCAAATGATTTATCTGCATCGTGTTTATTAATCGGAATTGTATTGGCATCAATTGTATTACCTGATGTATTTACCGAGATGAATCCACCAGCGTGCTGAATTCTGTCAAAAGAACTTCTGTCCACCACTAAATCTTTAATCACAGGAAAAGCTTTTGCTCTGAATGGTTCGATAAAAATTGTATCGCCATCTTTAAACATACGCATGTGCAACTGACATGTTGTAACACCTCTGTCTGGTCCGTGTGCTTCACCATTGATGAATAAAGAACACATTCCGCAGATTCCCTCGCGACAGTCGTGGTCAAATGCTACAGGCTCTTCTCCTTTATTGATTAATTGTTCGTTAAGAACATCAAGCATTTCAAGAAAAGACATATCTGGTTCGATTCCATCGATAGGATATTCTACAATCCCTCCTTTATCTTGTGCGTTTTTTTGACGCCATATTTTTAATGTAAGTTTCATCTTTTATAAGTTTAAAAGTCTTTAAACCAAAATCTAAAATCCAATTAAGCTAAGGACTAAAGACTAAGGACTAAAATCCTATTTGTAGCTTCTTTGAACTAATTTAATGTTTTCGTAAACCAGAGGTTCTTTGTGTAATACAGCATCGCTTGGTTTTCCTTTGTACTCCCAGGCTGCAACGTATGCAAAGTTTTCGTCATCACGAAGCGCTTCACCCTCTTCTGTCTGATATTCTTCACGGAAGTGACCTCCACAAGACTCATTACGGTGTAAAGCATCTTTCGCAAACAATTCTCCTAATTCTAAGAAATCGGCAACACGGATTGCTTTTTCTAATTCCTGATTAAACTCGTTAGCACTTCCAGGTACTTTAACATCTTTATAAAACTCTTCACGTAAAGCGGCAATTTCTTCCATAGCTTCAGCTAAACCTTTAGCGTTACGGGCCATACCTACTTTGTTCCACATAATTTTACCTAATTTTTTGTGGAAATAATCTACAGAATGAGTTCCGTTATTAGTGATAAAATTATTGATCAAATCTTTTACTGATTTTTCAGCTTCAACGAATTCCGGCAAGTCTGTAGAAATTGGTCCCATTTTAATATCCGGAGCTAAGTAATCCCCAATAGTGTATGGCAATACAAAATATCCATCAGCTAAACCTTGCATTAAAGCAGAAGCTCCAAGTCTGTTTGCTCCGTGATCGGAGAAGTTAGATTCTCCAATTGAGAAACATCCAGGAATTGTAGTCATTAAGTTGTAATCAACCCATGTTCCACCCATTGTATAGTGAACCGCCGGGTAAATCATCATTGGTGTAGTATAAGGATCTTCATCGACGATTTTGTAATACATTTGGAATAAGTTTCCGTATTTACTTTTCACGATTGCAGCTCCTAATTTTGTTACTAAAGCTTTGTCATTAGCATCCAAACCTTTTACATAAGCATCTTCTTTTCCGTAACGCTCGATGGCAGCAGCAAAATCAAGATAAACTGCTTCTCCCGTTTTATTAACGCCAAAACCAGCATCACATCTTTCTTTAGCTGCACGGGATGCAACATCACGAGGTACTAAGTTACCAAAAGCAGGATATCTTCTTTCTAAGAAATAATCTCTGTCTGCCTCGGCAATATCAGTTGCTTTTTTCTTTCCTTCACGGATGGCCTGAGCATCTTCTAATTTTGCAGGAACCCAGATACGCCCGTCATTACGTAACGATTCAGACATCAAAGTCAGTTTAGACTGATGATCTCCTGAAACCGGAATACAGGTTGGGTGAATTTGTGTGTAGCAAGGATTTGCGAAAAAAGCTCCTTTTTTATGAATTTTCCAGGCTGCTGTTGCGTTACTTCCCATAGCATTTGTAGAAAGGAAAAACACGTTTCCGTATCCTCCTGAACCAATTACTACAGCGTGAGCAGAATGTCTTTCAATTTCTCCTGTAATTAAGTTACGGGCAATAATTCCTCTTGCCTTTCCGTCAATAACTACCAGTTCCAGCATTTCATGACGGTTGTACATTTTGATTTTTCCACGGCCAATCTGACGGTTCATTGCAGAATAAGCTCCTAATAATAACTGCTGTCCTGTTTGTCCTTGTGCGTAGAATGTACGCGAAACTAATGTTCCTCCAAAAGAACGGTTATCTAAAAGTCCGCCATATTCACGAGCCAACGGAACCCCCTGAGCCACACACTGGTCAATAATATTAGCAGAAACTTCAGCCAAACGGTGAACGTTTGCCTCACGTGCACGGTAGTCACCTCCTTTTACAGTATCATAAAATAACCTGTAAACTGAGTCACCGTCTCCTTTATAGTTTTTTGCAGCATTAATACCTCCTTGTGCCGCGATAGAGTGCGCACGACGAGGTGAATCCTGAAAACAAAATGCTTTTACGTTATATCCTAACTCAGCTAAAGTAGCCGCAGCTGAACCTCCAGCCAAACCTGTACCAACTACGATAATATCAAGATTACGTTTGTTAGCAGGGTTTACTAAATTAATATGATCTTTATAATTTGTCCATTTGTCCGCTATAGGACCATTTGGAATTTTTGAATCTAATGCCATTATAATTGATATTAATTATTGTTTGAAATGATGAAATAAGGCGATAATTACGAAAAGTGCCGGAACAACAACTGCGAACCAGTAACCCACTTTTGCCAAAAATCTTGAATATTTGTTGTGCATCCCTACAGACTGAAGAGAAGATGCGAACCCGTGCCATAAGTGAAATCCTAAAAGGATAAATGACAGACAGTATAATCCTGTACGAATTGGGTCATGAAATTTGTGAACTAACTCACCATAATATCTTGTAGCATCTGGTGCAGTTCCTGCTATGTATTTATACGTAACTTCAGGAAACCAGAAATCGTAAAAATGCAGTCCTAAGAATGCTAAAATAACCAATCCAGAAATAATCATATTTCTAGAACTCCATGATGCATTTGCAGCTCCGTTATAATTCGCATAAGCAATAGGCCTCGCAGCTCTGTTTTGAGCAGTAAGTATAAAGCCCATTACGAAATGGAAAATTACTCCGATTGCCAAAATTGGCTGCATTACAAATTGTATTAGCGGATTGTAACCCATAAAATGTGAAGCCTCGTTAAAAACGTCTTCACTAATAACAGAAATGAAGTTTAAGGTAACATGCAGCGCTAAAAAAGTGATTAAGAATATTCCCGAAAGAGCCATAGCTACTTTCTTTAAGATGGAAGCATTCAATAGTGCAGATTGTGCCATAAGTGTTTAAGTAGTTTGTTTTAAAAAATTAAGCAAAAATAACTCAATTACATATCAACTACAACCATTTCGTTGTTATTTATAATCATTTTAAAATAGGTTACATATACGTACTTTTACGTATTAAAAAAACAGAATACGCATTAAATTATTATAAAAATTTTCAAATGTATAATTTACCACCTCAATTTCAGAAAATAGTAATCCCATAAAAAAATAACAAAACACTGCTAAATTATTATTTTACTACAACTTCTGACTACTTTTCTCCAAAACTCCCCCTTAAGCCAGAATTTTATACTGGTAAAAATTGTCATTCCATTCTAATAACTTTACCTTTACAGCCTTCAAAAAAAATGAGAATGAAAACAGGAATTGATGCTATTTCTTTTGATGTAGCCAAGATACATTTACCCATAAAAACTTTGGCAATTGCCAGAAATATTGAACCAGAAAAATTAGAAAAAGGCCTTGGATTACTAAAAATGACTTTTCCGGATGTTCATCAGGATACGGTAGTTTTTGGAGCAAACGCCTTAACAAAGCTTATCATTGACAACAATATAAATCTAAACGAAATCAGCCGAATTTATGTTGGTACCGAAAGCAGTATTGACAGTTCGAAACCAATTGCTTCTTATTTGATTAGTTTAATGGAGCAAAAATTTGGGGAAGATGCTTTGGCTGAATGTGACGTTGTCGATTTTACTTTTGCTTGTATCGGTGGAGTTGATGCCTTGCAAAACTGCCTTGACTTTATCAAATTAAATCCATCAAAAAAAGCAATTGTAGTAACCAGTGATTTTGCTAAATACGATTTAAACTCCGGAGGAGAATACACACAAGGTGCCGGAGCAGTTGCAATGCTGATTACCTCAAACCCAAAAATCATTGCTTTTGATGACAATTGGGCCACAAGCACAAAAGGGGTTTTTGACTTTTTTAAACCGTACAGAAGCATTTCAAAAGAAGCTATTGCACAAAATGCAAATAACGAACCCTGGTTTGATAATTTAGAAGCCGAAATCGAAATCCATAAAGACCAGCCGGTTTTTGACGGACAATATTCGAATCAATGCTATATGGATCGTACGCGAAATGCTTACTTTTCATTCAAGAAATTGAAAAACACTACCGAAACTTTATACAATACCTGGAACAGTATCATCATGCATCTTCCCTATTCTTTTCAGGGACGCCGAATGTTATCTGAAATCTATGCTTTAGATCATGCTGATAAAATTATTTCCGACAATATTGAGCCGGCAGATTATCAAAATAAAATTAAAGAGATTGGAAAATCGGATGAATATAGAAAATTCGTTACCGAAAAATTGCAGCCTGCAGAATTAGCTTCTTCTTTAATAGGAAATCTTTATACAGGTTCTATTTTCATGGGATTACTATCGACTTTAGCTCATTTTTATGATACTAAAAAAGAAATCTCCGGAAAAACATTCGGTTTTTTAGCTTACGGAAGCGGGTCTAAATCGAAAGTTTTTGAAGGAACCATTCAACCGGAATGGCAATCGGCTTTAGCCAAAACCAAACTTTTTGAAAATCTGGAAGAAAGTACAGAAATCGGTTTTGAGACTTACGAAAGCCTTCACAAAAAAGAGCAAAAACAAAGTGTTCGAACGCCTAAAAACGAATGGGTTTTGGACCGAATTGAAAAGGAAATTCCAACTTTGATTGGGGCACGATATTATAAATGGATTGAATAGACTTCATGAATTCGCTCAAAAAAAAGTGAATGCGTTTTTTTTATCTTTATATAAAATTGAAACAATATGAAAATAGCCCTTATTCAGTCGGATCTTGTTTGGGAAATCCTAAAGCATAATATTAGTAATTTCGAGGCTAAAATAAGCGAAATAGATGCTTCTGTTGATTTGATTGTGCTTCCTGAGATGTTTTCAACAGGATTTACTATGAATGCTTCTGAAATGGCTGAAGCGATGGATGGAGAAACTGTTGTCTGGATGCAGACTTTAGCTAAAAATAAAAATTGCGCTATTGCGGGAAGTTTAATTATTTCGGAGAATGAGAAATACTATAATCGGTTTTTGTTTGCTTTTCCATCAGGTGAAATTCAATATTATGATAAAAGACATTTATTTTCCCTGGCTGGAGAAGATAAAGTATACAAAGCCGGAAGCAAAAAAAAGATCGTTGAATATTTAGGCTGGAAGATCTGTCTGCAGGTTTGTTATGATTTACGTTTTCCTGTATTTGTAAGAAATGTTGAAAATTATGATTTAATTTTATATGTTGCCAACTGGCCAAAAGTCCGCATAAATGCCTGGGATATACTGCTCAAAGCCCGCGCGGTTGAAAACCTAAGTTATGCCATTGGAGTAAACAGAATAGGTTTTGATGCGAACAATCATCAATATAATGGTCATTCGCAGGTCGTTGATTTTCTTGGTAATCCAATTTTAGAACCTCAGGAAAATGAAGGTGTTTTTATAGTTGAATTAGATAAAAATATCATGTTGGAAACCCGAAAAAAAATGAACTTTCTCAGTGATAAAGATCTGTTTGAAATACAGAGTTAAAAAGCGGTTTTCTTTTTCTTTTTTTCCGCATTTAGCTTTGCTTCTTCATTCTTTTTCGCTAATTCAGGATTGTAAGGAATACTTAAATCTATAGATTCAACTTTGTCCCAGTTTGCATGCAGGTCAATTTCTTCCTGATAATAAAATACTTCCTCAGAATATCTTTTTTCTAAATAGTTTCCGGGGTCGTACACTTTGTTTTTATTGTCGTCATAAATAACCCTCACAGAATATATAGCAGGTTCTAAAAGCAAAAACTCAAAATTAGTTTTGCTTTCAGAATAATCGCTGGCAAGTACAACGTCTCCTTTTTTATTAGTTAATTCAACCATTATCGGGAAACGTTTTACATTCTTTAAATTCAGTGTAAGATTTCCGTATTCTTCTATTTCGCGTGTATTCAGTTTGTATGATAAGGTATCATTCGATTTTTCATAAAAATCGGTCAATGCACCAGGTAAAAACGTAAAATTATATTTTTGTGCGGGGTCTTTTTTAAAATCGATATAGAGCTTTTGCTCAAATTCATCATATTCTGTTGTATAATCCACAGCTGTAGAATCTTTGTTGACTAGTTTAATTTTTGACTTGTCGAAGTTGATAAGCGGAGTTGCCGTTTCGAGCGTAAACCTGTCTCTAAAGTGTATTATTCCGTTTTGTACTGCAGTTATATTCAGGGTGTCTTTTTTCTGGTTTTTGATTCTGAGACTAAATTTTTTATTGTAATCTTCCTTACTTACTTCCAGTGATAAAGAGTCGGCTTTTATTGGTTTATACCAAACTTGCAAAGAATCCTTTTTTGGGAATCGTGTTATAATAGTTTCTAAAACCTCAGTATTGTTCTTGAGTACAATTTTGGGTTTCGAATCTTTATTAAAGTTCTGTTTTCCTTCATATGGAAGCAATAATCGGTTTCCTGATGCCTGTATTGGTTTAAAAGCTTTTAAAGGAAGCTGCTCTTTAAATAACTCAAGTTCGAAAACAGTATCGTTTGGAATCGTTATAGATTGTTTGATAAATCCAATTTTATCATCTTTCGGATTAAATTTATTGTTGTTTCCTTTGTCTTTTAAAGCTACCAGGAGATATTTTCCAGCTTTTAGATTTTCTAATCTAAAAACGGTTAGACTGTCTAACGTATTGGTAATGTATCGTGGATTTTCTTTATAAATGACAGAATCCTTAAATTTATCATTGATTTCGTAAAGCATTACAGTGACAAAATTATCGGCAATTTTATTATAAGAATCTTTAATTCTTCCGTTTAAAGCAAGAGAATCAATATAAGTCCCCGTAGAGAAAACATATTTAAATTGATTATACGGATTTCCTTCATTATTATCTGCAATACTTTGACCGAAATTAAAACTATATGTGGTGTTGGGCTGTAAGGTGTCCAGAATTTTTATATTGATAAATTTGCTTGCATTAGTAGGTGTGATAATAGGTGGATTTTTCATTGGCGGAGAAATAATCAACTGTTTATTGGCATTTTTAAGCTTTACATATTCATCAAATGTCAGTGTGATTTCGTCTGCTTTAAAATTGGTGCTGAAATTTTCAGGAGAACTTGATCTTAAAACAGGACCAAGTGTGTCTTTTAAGCCACCGGTTATGCTGCCGCGCTTCGCGCAACTCATCATTAAAAATACCAATAAAAAAGTAAAATATTTTAAGCTGTTTTTAAACATAACAAATTCGTGATTTAATTGCACAAAATAACAATTATATTTGCTTTAATTGAAATTTTTTATCGTTTTATTGGGTTTTGGAGTTTTTAAGGAAGCTGTTTTTAAATTTAATAAAAAGTTATAATTTCAAATTTACAAACGGGATATAATTTCTTACATTTGATTTCAATTTAATTTACAGGTTTTGAAGAAGATTTTCTTTTTAATATTACTTTTCTTTTTGTTTATTTCGTGTAATGATACCCCTAAACCAATTGTCTCTTTTTACTATTGGAAAACAATTTTTAAATTATCTGAAACAGAAAAAGAAGCTCTTCTTGACAATAATGTCCGTAAAATTTATATCCGTTATTTCGATATCGATTTACATCCAAAAGATACGAGTCCTATTCCTTTAACGCCAATTCGCTTTATGGAAAAGATGAATAGTTTTGACATTGTCCCCGTGGTGTATATTAAAAATAAAGTGATGCTGAAACCCAATCTTGATGTTGAAGATTTGGCACAAAAAACGGTTAAGCTTATAAACGATATCAATTCTAAAAATAACATCAATAGTAAAGAGATTCAGATTGACTGCGACTGGACACTTTCAAGCAAAGACAATTATTTGAAGTTTATTGAGTTATTTAAAAAGCTTTCGCAAAAGAAAATTTCAGCAACAATACGATTGCATCAGATAAAGTATTTCAAGAAAACCAAAATACCAAATGTAGATTCAGGTGTTTTGATGTATTATAATATGGGGACGATTGCTCCGGATTCACTAAATTCTGTTTATGATAAAAAAGTTGCAGATCGTTATCTGAAAAGTTTAAAAAAATATCCGCTGCATCTTGATTTTGCTCTGCCTGTTTATTCCTGGGCAGTTCATATTAGAAATCAAAAAGTAACAGGATTACGTTCAAAGCTCAATGTAAATGAACTTAAAAAAGATAAAAATTTTGAACAGACAAGTGCTGTTTTTTTTAAAGTAAAACACGCCAATTATAAAAACGGTATATTTTATGAAGAAAATGATGTGTTAAAAATCGAAGCCATTTCGTCAGAAGATTTAATTGAAATGGCGGAAAATCTGAATGACAATAGCTCTCAAAAACCAAACGAAATTATTTTTTACGACTTAGACGAATTCAATTTAAAAAACTATGAAAAGAATATTTTTAAGCAAGTTGTTTCTTGTTTCTAGCGCTTCCTTATTATTTGTATATGGAATTATTTATGCCTGTGCTGACGGAGACGACTGGGATTTTTTCGGTTACAATTCAAATTTTACGCCGGAGACTTTTGCAGATAAATCCTATTCGCCACTTTTTTTAGCGGGAGATGTTTTTTATGGTGTAGGATTCGATACTGAACATAATTCACGCTTCAACGAAAACATAAAATCGGATTGGGTTACCTATCTTAAAGGAGTTGTAGATGCTGCAACTGTCAATTATTTTTTAATTGGAGATGATAAGTCCCGATATTATTCAGACGAAAAAAACACAATAAAAAATAAAGAAGAAGAAGTTACACAGCTTCATGTATATTATAAAAATAAAAAAGAGAATACTGCTTCTGTAAAATGGGGTAAAAAAATCAGCCTTAAAGATAATAAAGTAAAAAGCTTTATTGAATTTTTATATTTAGCTCAAAAAATAGAAACCGTATCAATTGGGGGAGATTATTGGAGTTATGATCCGGTTGTGGCCAAAACTTTTGATGACCTGAAAATGATTCAATCTATAGAAAATGTTTACAATACTACTTCAGATCCGTTTTTGAAAAATAGATATTGGTTTTTGACTATGAAAGCCCGTTTTTACAGCTCTGATAAGAAAACGGCGATTGATTTTTTTAATAAAACAGAAAATTCAGTTCCTAAAAATACACTCTATTATAGGGCTCTCTCTTATGTGGCAGGAATCTATTACAAACAGAAAAAATATGCGCTTTCTAATTATTTATATGCCCAGGTTTTTGATAAATGCCCTGAACTTCGAATTGTAACTGCGTATAGTTTTCACCCAAAAAACGATGCCGACTGGACCAAATCATTGGCAATGGCAAAAAATAATAAGGAGAAAGCTGCTTTGTGGGCAATACACGGCTATTACAAAGACGAAAAACAAGCCATTGAAAAAATCTACGAACTGGATCCTAAAAGTGAACACCTGAATTATCTTGCAACTAGACTAGTGAACAAGCAGGAACAGGCAATCAATAATTCTTTTCAGCAGAATGCCGGGGAAAATGTGCCAATGAAAAACCAGACTGTGGCAGAAAATAAAACAGAAAATCAGTCAAAAATAGATAAAGCGGGTTTTGATTTAGTCGGAAAAATAGCTGCAGCAGGAAATACAGACAGGCCTTATTTGTGGGATTTGTCCCTGGGATATCTGCAGACTTTAAAAGGAGATTATGCAAATGCGGATAAAAGTTATGACAAGGCAGTAAAAACACTTCCGAAAACAGAATTGGCAGGAATGCAATTGCGTCTGCTTCGTTTTGTAAATAATCTGAGCAAAATAGATAAGCTTACCGATAAAAACGAAAAAACAATTTTAGCCGATTTGAACTGGATTTATAATGAACTTCCAAAGACTTATAAGGGACAGGAGTTTCGTTATCAAAATGCCTCTTCATGGAACAGAAGTTATTTGTCAGCACTTTACAAAGGAAAATTGGATCCGGTTATGGCAGAAATATTTGGTGAATCACGTTACAGCTACTGGAACGATGGAAACTCTTTTTATGATAACGAAAAAAATCTGCTTGATATAAAAGCATTTTTGTCTAAATCGAATAAAACCGAAATTGAGAAAATTGGCGCAGGAATCTATAGTTTAAAACTAAAAGATATCAATAATTTTCAGGCTGTTCAGGCAACCTTTAAAAATAAGATTTCAGAAGCAATAGGATTTATGCAGCAGACAGATTCTGTTCAGTATCAAACCTTTTTAGGGAATCCGTTCAACGGAAATATTAAAGATTGCCACGACTGCGATCACGTTGCTTATCAAAAAAAGAAATACAGTTACCTCGATTTTTTAAATACAATAAAAACGATGCAGGAGAAACTGGCTCAAAAAGAGGATGTTTACACTAATAGTTTATTGCTTGGAAATGCATTTTATAATATTACACATTTTGGTAACGGACGGACTTTTTATGAAATTACGATTGTAGGTTATGGATCAAGCCCCTATTCTTTCAGAGATTCTATGAAGGAGATGATAACCAATTGTGATGTTCCAAAAATGTATTATCAAAAAGCATTTGAAGCAGCAGCAACCAAAGAGCAAAAAGCAAAATGTATTTATTTGATATCAAAATGTGAGCGTAATCAATATTACAATAATAAGTATAACAAAGTTAACAGCTGGTGGGAAATTGAGGATGATAAAATTAATTTTATTGCCTGGAACGGATTTAAAACGTTGAAAAAAGAGTATTCGGATACAAAATATTACCAGGATGTAATTGCAGAATGTGGCTATTTCAATACTTATGTCAATCAATAAGTTGTTAATGTACAAAAGTTATGGTGAATAAAATTGAACATATTGGAATTGCGGTAAAAAACATAGATGATGCCAATGTTTTATTTGAAAAACTATTAGGTGTTCCGTCGTATAAAATGGAAACGGTAGAAACGGAAAATGTAGTAACTTCATTTTTTCAGACAGGAACCAATAAAATTGAACTTTTAATGGCTACAAATCCCGAAAGTGCAATTGCCAGGTTTCTGGAGAAAAAAGGAGAAGGAATTCATCATATCGCTTTTGATGTTGAAGATATTCAAGCCGAAATCACGCGCTTAAAAAATGAAGGTTTTGTGTTAATAACCGACGTTCCGAAGAAAGGTGCCGACAATAAACTAGTAGTTTTTCTGCATCCGAAGAATACAAATGGCGTTTTGGTAGAGCTTTGTCAGGAAATTAAATAAAAAAATACAATTTTTATTTGGAAATAATCTACTGAAAATCAATTGCCTTATAAAAGAGAAGTAGTAAAGTTTTACATTAAATAAAAATCTACTCTTAAAATATTTGGAGTGAACCGAAAATAGTAGTAATATTGCAAACTCTTAACCGGTCCTATAGCTCAGCTGGTTAGAGCACCTGACTCATAATCAGGTGGTCCCTGGTTCGAGCCCAGGTGGGACCACAATTTAAAAAGCTTCATAAAAAATTATGAAGCTTTTTTTTGTTTTGGGTAAATCCTTGTACACTACAGCCAATAGAGGATTTGTATATTATAAATACCCAGTTCTAAAAATAAAATCACTTCTCTTTCACTTCAATTTTATAATTCACGAGGCATACAATTAGGGTTGCAATTCCATTATTTTGGGTTGCATATTAAATCATTCATATATAATAAAATACAAGTATAATGAGTACACAATCATTTAAGATACTGTTTGTGATTTCAGGAGCTAGAATTAATAAAAAAGGTTTAGTTCCTTTGATTTGCAGAATAACATACAATGGTAAAAGAAAACCATTTTCTACAGGATTGTTCATTAATCCTGAATATTGGTTTAGTGAGAAACAACAAGCCAAACCTCCTAGTGAAGAGAATGATCATATCAACATACAAATTAGCCTGATTAAAAATAAACTTAATCAGGCTTTTTTATTTCTACAAGTTCAGCAAGAAAACTTTGATGTTGAAGATATTCTCTTGCAATACAAGGGAGAAAGTACAAAAGCACAAAAATCTGTATTGGTATTGTTCCAAGAGCATAATGATAAAATGGAGAAGCTAATAGGTAAAGATTATGTAATTGGCACATTTTGGAAATTTAAACAGGCTAGAGAGCTTTTAAAAGCTTTTATTAAGCATCAATTTAAAAAGGCTGATTACCAATTTGAAGATTTAAATCTGAAATTTCTAGTTGATTATGAGTTCTTTCTTAAGACAGAAAAAAATCTGAGTCAGGCTACTATAAACAAAACAATTCAAAGATTTAGAAGAATAGTGAGAATTGCTATTTCAGAAAATCATTTGGAGAAAGAACCATTTTTGATGTACAAGGTTAAGAGATCAAAGAAAGAAGTAGTTTTTTTAACTCCTGCAGAACTAGATAAGCTTGAAAAACATCAATTCGCACAGCCAAGACTTCAAAAAGTTAAGGATATGTTAGTTTTTTGCTGTTATACAGGTTTAGCTTTTAATGAAATGTCTAGACTTGAGGAAAAGCATATTGTTGTAGGTTTTGATGGTAATAAGTGGATTAAAATAAATAGAGAGAAAACAAAAAAGCTAGTTTCTGTCCCAATATTATCCAAAGCCACTAGCATAATAGAGAGGTACTGTTCTGAAAACATACCATTTATATTGCCTAGAATTAGTAATCAAAAGTTTAACTCATATCTGAAAGAAATTGCTGAGGTTTTAGGTATTGAAAAGAATCTAACTCATCATATTGGGAGGAAAACTTTTGCAACTACAGTTCTATTATATAATGATGTACCAATGGAAATTGTTTCTGAGCTCTTAGGACATTCAAAAATTAGTATAACACAAGAATATTATGCTAGAGTAGTACAGAGTAAAGTAAGTGAGCATGTTACTAAATTAAGTGAAAAATTGAATAAGAAATAATTAGATAGTTTTAGCTGTGTTGTATATTTTTACGATACAGCTAAATTTATTTTATGGAACTACCAAACCAACATTTTCAAGACTTTCCAATAGAGTTTAAAGAGATTAACCCAAGTGATTTTCCAGAATTTGAAATTGAAAACAATAACGAGAAAATAATAATTGAGCCCAATGACGAGGGCTTTATAAATGATGCTTTACAGCCACACATAGCACTAGGACATAAAAATACTGTTATAGTAAATGCATCTGTAGGAAATGGTAAATCATATTCTATTATTCAAACTATTAAAAGATACTATATTTCAGATGAAAATTATTTAATAATAGTAGCTACACCATTTAAGAGTTTAGTTGAACAATATGTTAATGACATACACATTGATGCTGATATACCTAAAGAGCAAATTTTTAATTATCTTGAGTTAGATAGAGATGTCACTTCTGAATATAAAAGAAGAAAAGTGCAAGTGGTAACTGTTAATTTATTATTAGGTAATCCAGGAGAAGATAGTTTAATAAATACTGCAAGAAAAAGAAGTTATCTAGATAGTTTGATTCAAAAATCAAGAGATGAAAATATTAAAGTAGTTTTCATTTATGATGAAATACACGATGCTATACAGAATTTTAAAGAAGAGTATATTTTTAATTTATGGAAATGGAGGAATGTAATACATAAAAACTTCATTATTAGTGCCACATTTAATGAGGCTTCTAAAGTTGTAATTAAATATCTGGCAGAACTGACAGATAAGAAAATACAAATAATAGAATCAAGGAGATTAGCTATACCAGAAAGGCAAAGTGAATTACACTTGCATTATAATCCTGAAAATAGATTGGAATCAACAAGTAAAGTACTTGTAAATGTTGTTGATGATTTATTAGATAGAAATAAGAATATAGATATTCTTTGTTTTTCTAAAGCTCTAGTAAAAGATATAATTAATGATGTTGATGGGATAGGAGGGAAATTAAAAAACAAATTTGGGGATATTAATGAATGCACTGCTTCATCAGGAAGTAATTCATTGACAAGAAATAGGTTTAATAATGATAAATGTAATATTGGTACAAATTTCAAAACAGGTGTCAGCATTAGAAAAGAAAATCATGCCTTCTTAATTATTATGCCTCCTAGATCTACTAGGGTTGGGTTCAAAAAACAATATGGCATATTTTCTAATGGAATTAACTCAGTTATACAAGCAATTGCAAGACAAAGAACTCAAGGAGAAATTCATATTGTTTTACCAAGACCGGATGAATTTGATTTTAGCTCTCTAAGTCTTTCAGGAATGAGTCCAGAACAAATTGACTCATTCACTTTATCTTATAAAACTGTACAGTATTACGGAGTTAAGGAAACTCCTGTAAAGTATCTAAAACTCAATTCGCAGGAAGCATTCTTACGAGATTTTTACAATAATGTATTGAAGAGAAATGTGCTAGAAGAAATTGAGTACATTAGAAACTTAGACAGATCTAATCTAGTTAGATTAACATATCCAACATATGATATTTTTAAATTAGAGAAAGGAGAAAAATTTTTAGCAAATTATTTTGATTTCTTTGGAGCTGATATATCTGCGTATTTAACTTATTCAGCATTTACAAATCAATTTGTTAACTGCAAATTAGTAGCTATAAACTGTGAAAATGATATAATTTTTGAAGAAAACAAAATTCAAAAAGGATTGAGTGACTTTTTTGAGACTTATCTTAATGAAGATTATTATGAAGTAGTTAGGGAGAATGCTAATTTTTCAATGTTTTATGAAACAATGAGGAATGAGATATTTTCAAACTTTATAATTAAATATAAAAAAGATAATTCTGAGAATTTAATACCTATAATTAGATATTCTAATAAGGAGTTTGAAGTTCAACTTTTAATATTTTCAGGTTTTAAATTCTATGGCACTAGATACAATAGATATAGTGTAGTAGATAATGTTCCTGTGGATATAGATTATGTTCGAGGAGATTATTTCCTAGACAATATAAAAGCATGCTTGCATATTGACTTAGAACAATCAACCTATGATGAAGATTTGAAACAAAGAATAAAATTCTTTCAACTTCTAAATTATTTTAGGGAAAAACTTATTAGTAATAAATTGGAGTACAATTCTAATACTCTCAACTTTTACTACTATAAAAACAGTTCAAATGAATTATTTGATGAAAATGATAATGAAAAATTTAGTGAGTTAAAATCACTAGCTACAAAAGATAGGTTTTTAAATCATGGAATATTTGAGTTTATAAGAACTCCTGATATTAATTCATTTTATAGGAAGTTAATTCAAGATTTCTTTGTAACAAGATCTTCCAAACTTTCAACAGGAGATAGAGAAAATATTAAAAAAATAATTTCTATAAAGGAATTGCCCATTAGTGATATAAGTATAAACTTAATAGAACCCAGTACATATTACTATGAGCAACCAGATGAAGAATATATCAATGAAAATTATGGTAGCCAAGAAGAATATGATCACTACCAGAATAGAATTAATGAACTATTAGATTCTTAAATATCTAATAAAAAAAATAATTTTTAGAGTCCGTCCATTATTTGTGAGTGTATATAAAGTACTTAACAAAAAGTGGACGGATTTTTTATTTCTATGTCTATTTGAAATTTTAGAGAATAAACTCAATCTAGAAATTTTTAATTTAGAAAAACTCGCATAAGGGGTTCTTTAAAAATCTCCCCAACCTTAAAAATCTTTGATTTAACAACGCACGAACTTGGAGGAGGACTACTTTAGGAGTAGGTTTTGTTTCAATGTTTTGATGCACAAAGCTACTAAATTCTCAGGACATTATCAATGGTTAAAGCTACTTTGAAGCTAATAGCCAAATCTTTACGTGCCTGAAAAAAATATTTTTATTCATTTCAATATTAATCATTTTAAACAATTTTATTTATGCAATTAAGACATTCTGAAAGAAAAAAAGCCAAGATAAAAATGGCTCTTCAAGGCAGTAGTGGTTCAGGAAAAACATATTCAGCTTTACTGCTTGCACATGGCTTAACTAATGGAGATTTTTCTAAAGTTGCCATTATAGATACTGAAAATGGAAGTGCAGATTTATACGCGCATTTAGGAAAATATAATGTATTGACATTACCACCTCCATTTACACCTGAAAACTACATTAAAGCAATTGATGTATGTATTAATTCGAGTATGGAAGTAATTATTATTGATAGTATTTCTCATTGCTGGGATTACTTATTAGATTATCATTCTAGTTTATCTGGAAACTCATTTACAAATTGGGGGAAAATTACCCCTCTTCAAAAAGCATTTACAGATAAAATATTACAGTGTGATGCTCATGTAATTGCCACAATGCGAACAAAACAAGATTACGTCCTAAATCAAAAAGATGGTAAGTACATTCCTGAAAAAGTAGGCTTAAAAGCTGTACAAAAAGATGGATTGGACTATGAATTCACAATAGTCTTTGATGTAGATATTAAACACTTTGCTATCTCATCTAAAGATAGAACAGGTCTTTTTATGGGAAAACCTGAATTCATAATTAATTCCCAGACAGGTAGAAATATTTTAGAATGGTGTAATTCCGGAACTAATTTACAAGATGCTAGAGAGAAAATTAAAAATTGTAATTCAATACAAGCTTTAAAAGGTCTCTATTCCCACTATAGCAATTGGAGAGAACTATTAGAATATGACTTTAAAGTCCAAAAAGACAAAATCAATACAAATGAATTATTAATCAACCCTAAATCCTTTAATACAAATGGAACTACTACGCATAGAAACTAACCCAATAATGCATCTTCATACAGTATCTCAAAAAAGCACACATATTCCTATTGTTTCTAGTGGGCATGCTCTATTTAAAGCATCTTCTTTTGAAGTAAAGCCATTCATCGAAGCAAATACTACTGAGATTAATTTAGCACACTTAAAAAACAACTGCGTTATTCCTGTATTCTCAAAAGACAATGAAAGAACCATAGCACATCAAGAGTACATTGAAATTGTACAAGGTTGTGTTAGTAAAGTGTTTCCAAATCATGTTTTTGATAAGCCTGAAATACGAGTGTCTCATGAAATAAAAGGTAGAATTCCTGAAGCAATAAATAAACAGGCTAAGGATCTATTAGAGTGCGAAAGAACTCAGTATTTTGAAAGAATGGCTTTTATCATTAGAGTTCCTAGTATCATAGAAACAATTAATGGTAATGAAATGTCTTTAGTAATAGGGGGAGTTCGAAGTTATAATTTGGAGAATTTATACAGCAAGAAGTCTTTTGAGAAATTCAAATTTTTTATTGGGTTTCAGGTAAAAGTATGCTGTAATTTATGTGTAAGTACAGATGGATTTGCAGAAGAAATGAGAGTAACTAGTTATGTGGAACTACAAGCTAAAATTATGGAAGTACTTCAGAATTATAATGCTGAAAAACACTTAGTACAAATGAAAGCACTTTCTAGACATTCTATTACAGAACATCAATTTGCTCAATTATTGGGTAGAGCTAGATTGTACCAACACTTGCCCAAAAAAGACAAAACAAACATTCCTACATTACATTTCAATGATGGACAACTGAACAACATTGCAAAGGATTATTATGAGAATGAAAATTTTGGCAGGAATTCAAATGGAGATTTGAATCTTTGGAATATGTACAATCTCTTCACACAAGCTAATAAGAGCAGTTATATTGATACATTCTTAGATAGGAATGTTAATGCCTTTGATTTTTCAAAAGGCATTTCTAAGGCACTAGATGGTAAAAGTAATTACCATTGGTTTTTGAGTTGAATAATGGCACTCCTTGAGTGCCATTATCTATTTGTTGTTTTTAAAATCCATTTCTTCAAGTACAAAAAATTTGTCACCCGGATTTTGACTATAGTCAAATTTAACTAGTTGTAATGGTAATGCATACTTATTTAATACAAAATTTTCAAAGCCTCTAACATTTCCTAGCTTAGATATGCTAGAAAATGCTTCTTCTTCTAGTAGTTCAAAGCCATCTAAAGTTACACTTTCAACTCTTACTGTTCTACCATCTTTATCAGATATATTTACGCTAATATTTCTTATAGGAGAATTTTTAACAGGAATTATAAAAATTGCATTTCCCGTTTTTTCAAGGTGTTGGTTTATAAAGTTAAATGAATTATCAAATGCATCAATTTCACTAAGCTCAAAAATTTTCTGATAAAAAGTGTTTTTGTACTTATTACGAATTTCGCCTATTGAATTAAAATAAATTTCGAACAATATACCATTTAGTAAATCAACATTGAAAATGGTTATTTTTTCTAATTTTTGATTTATCGATTCGATGAATTCTACTGCTTGAAATGCTCCTCCACACGCTGATTGATATATATTTCTACCAATAATAAAAAATAAGTCCTTATTGATTTGATTGTTTTCAAATGATTCGAAATTTAGAGAATTAATTATTTCAATTGCCTCATTCTGAGCATACCAATTATGTGACTTTAACATTGTTATTACTGAAATTAATTCAGAATTTAAGTCAATAGAAGTTGAGTCAGCAATTGCAAATTCAGAATACTCATCATTTTTCACTATAACTCCAGGAACGTCAACAACAACATCAGATGGAGTTGTAATTTCATTTGAAGTGTTTTCCTCACTAATAACATCAGTGTTTAATTCGTTATTTGCTTCATCATCTAAGTCATGAATTAATTGTAAAGCTTTTGCTAGTTTAAAGTATTTGCTGTTATTATCGTCCGAAATTAAAAGTTTAGTTAATGTTTCAAAATTTATAATATATAACTCTTCTGAATCTGTATATGTTTGAAACTCATAAACTAATCTCGGATCTGCTATTTTAAACTCCGGTTGTGAATTACTTTTGGTTCTGCCATTTTCCACTATTCTAAGAGGAGCATACATCCAATCTTTTTTATTATCATTTGTAATAATAATAACCTTTTTAATCTCATTATTAGATGAATAGTTTAGAATTTCATTCCAAATTATCAAATCGCCGAAAGAATTAAAATCTTTATCATCTTCAAATCCAGGAGGTAGTTCTTGCAGATATCTTGATTTTCCATCTGGAACAAGTTCAGCAACTAAATCAAAAATATCACTATTTATATTTACAGCTTCAAATCTTGATACCAATTCATCATGAGCTTCTATGATATAATCAGTCATTTTAGTAGCCACTATAGTATGTATCTTTTTTAAACACTCTTGAGTAGAATCAAGATCTGTGAATAAATCACCAGTATTAGCGTATTTTGTTTTATTCAATCTTTTATCATCAACATGTAATTTTAAGTAGTTTGCTAATGATGCAAATTCTTTTTGGATAGTTGATAGTTTTGAACCACCATCTAAATAATCAGAAGTTTTTTTTCTGATAAATCTATTTGTATATTCATTTATAACCCAAGTTGGTACTTTAATCTTATTTTTCTCTATCATTTTATCGATCCATGCATAAAACTCCATTCTTGCAGAGATATTCATTTTAAAGAATAAAGCTAAAATATTTGTATCAATAAATATGATTGAATCATTATCGATTAATAAATCATTAATGCGTTTTAAGTACTCATCTTTATCTAGCAGGCTCTTGGGAAACTTCATTTATATTCAATTTTATTCAAAGATATTTTAAAATTTCGATATTTAGTGTTTTAGTAATAAATCCAATAATGTTGTTAAAGAAATTGTATTTAAGTATATAATGCATGCCCTTTATTTAAGTTAATATGATCTAAATGATTGTATTTCAAAATCATATATCCAAGTCTTTTGATGTTTTTTGCAACATAAATTTCAGTAAGTTTGTAAATATGATAAATGTAAGATAAATAGATGCGTACAATATATCTTCCTACTCTTAGAAAGCTTAAAATTCAAAATTTCACTTTATATCCAAATGGTTTAAATTTCGAATATGACTTTATTAATGGTGTTAATTTAATTATTGGTGGAAATGGAATGGGTAAAACCACTTTAGTAAATATAATTAAGTACGCTATCATTGGTAATTACACTAAACAATTTGGATATTCGAGAACTTATTTAGAGAAAAAAATTGAAGGACGAAAATCTTTTCCCATTGATTATTTTAAAAATAGATTGGATGCAACTATGTCCACCCCTTCTAAGGCAACAGTATCAATTGAATTTGAAATTAATGAGAATATTTTTGTTATTGAAAGGTGCTTAGAAGACATTAAGATTAACTCACTAATAGTAAATGGTGCTGAAATTGAAGGAGAGATAATTACTCAAAAGAAATATGATAGTTTAAAAGACACTGAGAAAAGCATATATCTTAATTATCATTATGAAGATAAGATTTCAAGTTTTTCTGGGATGTCATTTGATGATTTGATTTTCTTTATAAATGAAATATTGTTTTTTGGAGAAAGTCATAATACAGTTCTTTGGAATGACGATGACCCAAATGTTCAGGATGAGCTTTTTAATAAGTATTTTAATAGTCCAGAACTAGATAGTCAGAGACAAGAAGCTATCAGGCAAGCGAAGTATTTTGACAGTATTTCTAGACATAAGTCTGAAGATATAAGGGCAATAAGAGAAGTACTTAAAAAAATAAATCAAAGAGTTGATAATAATAATGGTCAAAATACCAATAATATAGAAGAGTCTTTAAATTTTAAAATATCAGATCTTAAAAAAATAATTGAGAACATTGATGTTAACATTGAAAATAAGCAGAAGGAAAGGATTGTAATTGATGATAAAATTAGATTATTGAATAATAGATCTAATGCATTGAGTATTACTGAAACAGACCTCGATAAACAAAAAAAATCAACAGAAGATAAGTTATTTGCAAATAAATGGGTAAAACTTCATAAAAAATACGATGATTATTTACAAAATTTAAAAGCCAATAAATTTTGTCCTATGTGTAACAATGAAGTTGAAGATTCCTTTGTTTTGGAAAAAATAAGCCATTCTAATAACTGCTTTCTTTGCAATCAAGAAATAAATCAAACCACTAATGATGAACTTACTGCTAATTTTTTAGTGATTGATAAAGAAGTAAAATCAGTTTATACAGAAATCCAAAATATAATCAAGGAGGTAAGAGAAAATGAAAATGCACTTAAAAATTTGGATCGGGAATTCAAATCATTAGAGTATGAAAAAAGGAAATTAATGACTGAATTACGAAATCTTGAATATGAAAATGTTAAAGATACGAGTAAAAACAGTGATGAACTCCAAGCTTTTTTTGATGAAATTGAAGAGTTGGAAAAACAAAAATTAGAATTTCAAGAAAAAAGCAAAGTAGAGAGAGCAAAAGCAGAGAAATTCAGTAAAGATATAGAGTATTCAATATCAAAAAATACAATTCATTTTTCGAATCTGTTTTCTCAATTTGCAGGCAGTTTCCTAGGTATTGATTGTTCTCTTACATATACAGATATGGGAAATGGTAATAAACGATTTTATCCTATGATCGGAGGTAGGGTTAGATATTATGAAGAAGAATTATCTGAATCTCAAAGATTTTTTGTTGATCATTCTTTCAGGATGAGTATTTTAACTTTCTTCTATACAAAACCATCTTTTTATATTGTTGAAACTCCGGATAGTAGTCTTGACATAACATATGAAAGAAATGCGGCTGAAGTATTTGCTAAATTTTTAGGAAATCCAAATTCATTAATAATAACTTCAAATTTAAATAATAGTGATTTTGTCAATCATTTAATAGAAATATCAGATGTTAAGTTGATAAGCTTAATTGATTTAGGGAAAAAATCTTTAATTCAAGGCTCAAGTAATTTACTTAATGATATATTAAAAACAATGTATAATAAAATTAAAGCTAAAGTCATTAAATAATGAAAGCTACTTCTAAAGAAATATTTAATTCAAGTTCAGATATCTTAACATTAGTTTTTTTAGTTAAAGAGATCGGATGGAATTCAATTAGACAACAATCGATTCAAAGAGTTGTATATCTCTCTAAAGTCCTATATTCTTTTGTGAATAAAGAAAATAAAAATCCTTTTGAATATTACCATTTTACTGCGAGCTTGTCAGGACCTTATGCAGATATAATTAATAATTCTATTTTGTATTTAAAAAGTAATGAATACATTTCTGATGATGATGGCGAGCTTAAAATTTTAGATGCAGAATTGGAAAAGCAAATTATTGAAGATGAGAAATTTAGATGGCTAAAAACTATAGTTTATATTTTAGGTGTCTATGGCGAGAACAAAATTTTTGGATTTACTATTAATGACCCACTGTATAAAGATGCAGTTCAGAGGAATGAGCCAAAAGAGTTAGATACTTCTCCTGATAACAAGACAATTAAAGTTTTAAGTCAGTTCAAGGAAGCATTTGAAGAAACTTTAGAGGATGTATCTAAAATTGACAAAAAAGAATATCTGGAATTATACTTTGAGTATATATTTAGTAAAATTATTAAACGTGAAGTCTAATATGGATGATTTTAAAGAAAACCTTAAAGCTTTAATTAGAGAAAAAAAAGAACAAATCTATAAAAGGACAGGCGATGATTTTTCAGAAAATGATAATTTTAAGAAATTACTGGTTGTACTGCATTCCTATAGAAATAATAATATTTTTCAAAAAGAGTACAAAACAATTCTTATAAAAAAAATTGAAATAGAAAATTTATCGACGGATATAGCTGTCAAAGTTGATTTGTGTTTAAAAGGAATAGATGCAGTAGCTAGTAATCATCTAGTAATAGATAGAAATGCATATCTAATTTCCTCTGAAAATAGTACGTATTCAAATGGTACAGAAGCGCGAAAAACCTATTTAGAACTTTCGAAAGATTATTGTGTTTTTTTCATAAATCCAAGTGGAATACATTATTTTATTGATGGAATTGATGTAGGCGACACTATCTTTTTTACACCTCAAGATTATGATAGATTCTCTGAATTAAAAGATGTCAATAAAATTATTGAGGTACTAGATGAATATAGAAAGAATCTTGAGTTAAGAGATGTTTATAGAAAGTTTTTTGTTCTTAATACTGGAAAAAGAGCCTTACATCAGCATTTAGCAAAAGGTTCTGCCACAGAAAAATCGTATGAAGATTTTTTATTAAAGAACCAGCAATTACTTAATAATGTTCCGGAAGACATTTTCCGAGAAGATTTGAGGTTGTTTCTAAAAACGAAATTAAACGCAAAAGTTTTAGGTAAAGAATTAGTTTTAGAAAATTTTAAAAGACTTGATATA
Source organism: Flavobacterium flavigenum (assembly GCF_027111255.2). Taxonomy (NCBI): domain Bacteria; kingdom Pseudomonadati; phylum Bacteroidota; class Flavobacteriia; order Flavobacteriales; family Flavobacteriaceae; genus Flavobacterium; species Flavobacterium flavigenum. The sequence goes on from NZ_CP114285.2 coordinate 2,668,258, forward strand.
TTTATATATGACGAATATGGAGACTTATATTTTCTCGAGGTTAAATGGGTAGGTATTAGTATCCATAGGACAGGTCAAAAAATTACAACAGAGTATACCGCGTCAGATATAAATCCAAACGCAGTTATTCAAACTTTGGGGTATTTGAAAGAGTTAAACGAGAAAAAAGAAAGAATAAAAATGGGATACTTAGCTGTGTTTGATGCTAGAAAAAATAATGTAACAGCCACTGACACTGTTGCTCATTTTGACGATTCAGTCCTGGCTGTAGATTTACAGCCGTATTACCGAAGATTTTTTAAAATTCCAGATTTTAAGGTAATAAATAAGCATCCATATTAAAAAATATAAATTGAAAATAACAGATTATACTAAAGATTACTCTAACCTAGTCACTTTTGATCCAAATAAAAATCTTGCTGTACATAAATGGTATCTTTTAGTTGAAGGATACTCTTCAGATTTGGTAAAATCTATTATTAATGAGCAAGTTGTTAAACCTAAAGTTTGTTTTGATCCTTTTGGAGGAGTAGGAACAACTGCTTTAACTTGTAAAGAATTAGGCATAGAAACAATTTCAATTGAAGCTAGTCCTTTCTTTTATGATGTCACCAAAGCAAAACTAAATTTTTCAAATTATGATGCTGAAATTCTTGAATTACTAATTTTAAATTTGCGAAGAAGTTTAATGAAATCCGTTGGAATGCCTAAGCATCCTGAATTGGAATCGAAAACTTTTTTTGAGAATTCTAAAAAAAGTAAATGGATTTTCCACCAATCTGTGTCAAATGCTATTTTTGATATTACAAAAGGAATTGAAAAGACATGTAAAGATCATCAAGAGTATAAAAGTTTATTTACGATCGCTTTAGCTTGTATTCTTCAAGACGTAAGTAATGTATTTAAAAATGGTAAATGTCTATCTTATAAAAAAAAGTGGAAAGAAAAAGTATATAGTAGAATGGAAGTTCATAATTTATTTCTTAAGCAAATAGAAAGTTCTATTCTACCAGATTTAAAGAATTTTCAGAATTTGGATAATAAGACGAAGTTTGAGCTTTTAAATGGTGACTCAAGGGAGAAAATAAAAGATGTAAATACAGGAATAGATTTAGTAATTACATCTCCTCCATATCTTAATTCTAGGGATTATACTGATATTTATAGACTTGAACTTTGGATGCTTGGTTACGTGTCCTCTTATGAAAAGGAAAGGACTTTCAGAAAAAGAGCCTTAACATCACATGTCCAAATTCCTTTGCCTAAGGTAGATTTTCCTCAAGTTGAAGAGCTGAAAAAGGCAGTTGAATTTTTAGAAGGATCTGACGCAACACTTTGGAATAAAAACATTCCAAATATGGTTCGAGGTTACTTTAATGACATTCAAAATTTGCTCCTTGACTTAAAGCCTAAGCTAAATGACAATGCAAAATTATATATAAATGTTTCAAATTCTTGTTATTCAAATTATATAATAGAAGTAGATGTAATTATAGCAAAAGCGGCAGAACTAATAGGTTATGAATGTGAAGAAATTCGAATTGCAAGACCTATAAGGACGAGTAGTCAACAAAACTTGATTCTGAATAGTTTGGATAAAATGCGTGAAAGCATAATCGTATTAAAATTAAAATAATATTAGCGTTGCTTGTACTTTGTATAAGCAACGTTTTTCTCTATTTCTTCAATTAAAGAATTAAAAAAAGCAAACATATAATCAATCGTTAGATTTATTATTTCTTGAATATAGATTTTTACTTCTTCTTTTTTTTTCTTCCTTTTGATTGTTAAACCACTGCTGTAGCACTTCATCAATCTTGATTAGATCTACATTAAAAATTGTATCCTCGATTGATTTGATCTCTTTAGATTGATAATTTTCTTGATGAATTATAATATTTCTTTCATCTTTTTTTTCGGACAATTTAGCATTCAACTCTTTTAAAATTCTCACAGCATCAGATACGGAAGCTTCCTTCGTAATAGAAAATTTATAGAAAGTTATGTCTTTTTCTTTACTGTGTATATTGAATACTACACTTCCTAATTTACAACATAAATCTAGCAGAGTTACTATACGTATTAAAAAATTCTCATAATGACATTTATAATAGTTAATTTCCTGAATACCAATTGTTTCTATCAATTTCATGGATTGAATTGAATCAAAAAAATGGAATTTTTAATAAGGTCTGTTATTGAGTTTCAATTGAATTGTATTTAGTGAAAATTTTATTAAAATATAATTCATAATCTTCTCCATAATTTTCAAAATCAATATCATTATGACTGTTTAAAATTTTCTTCATATGTTTTGCATAGATTTTAGAAACGATTGGTGCTAAAAATGCAACAAAATCAGAGTTGTTTATTTTATTGTCTAAATCCATAATGAATTTGTGTGTTTATATTTGAAAGAATTAAACAATAATACAATTTATTTAATAAAATTTTTTACAGAACTATTAATATTGGGCAAATGCACATGACAGTACAAGCCCCCCGGCACTTCAAAACAATTCACAAACACCCCCACTTATTCCGAGCGAGGACACATTTCTTGTACCTGATTTTAAAACATGCCTTTTACTATACATAAAGATTCAAGTTCAAAGCTGTAATTTTTTGTAGACCAAGTGATGTTTTAACTCAGGGTATTTTCAACTCAAAAAATCAAAAACATGGTAAGAATCGTAAACTATCAAAAGAGACAAACAGAGGAAGGTAAACTTTTCTTTGTATTAGAAATCCAAAGTGGGATTGAAATGGTATTAAGCACTCAAACTGGGCAATATTACGCGACAGCTAAAAAGGCAAATATCTCATCAACATTTGATGAAGAAACTTGTAAGGCATTATTGGGTACTGATATGCCCGGTAATATTGTAAAAATGGATTCTGATCCTTACGAATATACTGTAAGAGAAACAGGAGAAATTATAATGTTGACCCATAGGTATGTTTATCAGCCCGAGATAAATAATCCCAGTTCCACTAGCTCCAAAAGAGAGTCCTCTGAAAATGACTTTGCAACTAAAGTAGAAGCTTTTTCTAGAAATGGGCATTTAGCAAGTATGTCAATGTGATTAAATTAATTTTAAGACGTCCATTTTTTGTATAGCCCCTTTATAGAAATTACAAATTATGGACGGATTTAATATTATGGAAGTAGCAGAAATAAAAGTTTCCTATTCAAATAATAACATTGAAAGGATAAAAGTAACTAATAGCCAAATTTTGTATGATTTGGTTTTGAAGCATTGGGATTTAGATCTTATAGAATTCCAAGAAGAAGTGAAAATTGTACTTCTTAATAGGGCTAACATTGTGTTAGGAATTTATGAAATGTCTAAAGGAGGAACTTCAGGAACTGTCGTGGATACTAAAATAATTCTTGGTATAGCCTTAAAATGTAATGCTTCGAGTATTGTAATAACTCATAATCATCCAAGTGGTACTCTTGAGCCTAGTGAGCCTGACAAATCAATAACAAAAAAGCTTAAAGAAGCCTGTAGAATATTGGATTTAAATCTTCTAGATCATTTAATAATTACGGCACAAGGATATTATAGCTTTAGTGATAATCTCATATTATAACCTCTAGTGTGAAAGGGAAATCTTGAGGTCTTGATAAAGTAAAAGTGTATGTGTGTTATTACTTGATTGTATTTAATACAAAATACACTTTTTACTTTTATACAATACATATATAGATAGCTAAATTTTATTTTGTAGTGGGGTCAAGTTTAACTAGCTCTTCTAATGGTACTTCTAAAGCTTGACTAATACGATATAAAGTATGTATAGTAGGATTGGTTCTTCCTGACTCAATTCTTGAAATATTAGTAGTATCAATATCTCCTTCAATTTTACCCACCAAGTCTACCTGAGATAAGCCTTTGCTTAATCTTAGGTTTTGGATTCTTTTACCCACATTTTTAAGTAAATCTGACTTTTCCACACTTGACATATTTGACAAGTCAAATCAAGTGGTTATATTTGTTTTGATTAATGCCATATATGGCAACTTTAAAAGATTCGTATGGGAAAATGGGAGCACATTTTACAATATCAAGAACATCAAGAGTTCTATGAGAATATGAAAGATCATTTACAGATTGAACCTGAGTTTAGAGATCTTATCAGTTATAGAATCATTGCAACTTCCATGGATGAGGTAAAGGCACTTTTTGAATATTATAGAGAGGGGTGGGGCTCATTGGGTAAAGACACCTCAAATTATTCTGAAGTTTATGATGAGTTTTTTAATGTAGAGTATTCACCGCCACTGAGAAGTACGGAAGAAATATTAAAAGAAATTGATATGATAGTAGAGAGTGCTAAAGACCCCAATTTAATAATAGATTATAAAAGACAAAATACTAATTCTTTTGATATTGATGAAGAGGATTCAAAAGCAAAACCACGTAGATGTATTAAGTGTAATATGCTCTTTAATACAGTAAGTAATGACACATGTGATAGTTGTAAAAAAGAAGAGGATGATTTTAAATGGTTTGCCCCTTTTTCATTTAGAGGTATCTTGTATCTAGGGATATTAGGGGCAGTGCTTTACGTGTTGTATAACAATGTTTCAATCACTTATACAGGCTTTTTAGTCTTAGGAGGATTAGTGCTTTTTGCTTTTCTGTATTTTGATGATAATTACAAAAAGAAATGAGATACGAAACTTATCTCTGTGAACTTCAAAATGTATCTCCAACTCTCAATATAGAACATATTCAAGATTGGCTTATGAAATATGACAAAGAGTTTCATATTGCTATTGCTAATTGTGAATGCAGAAAATGGAGTAAATGGCTAACTGCTAATGAAAAGCCATTTCCATGTACCTGTGCCACTAGAGTACAAGATTGTATATTCATTGAAACCTACTATGAGCTAAACAATGTTTTAGATCTGTACAAAAGACAGAAATACTTTATTGATCTAGTGGCAAAGTATCATTCAATAAAGAATAATAAAGAAGAACTCAAAGCATTTACTAATAATGAGTCACTAGAACATATTTTGTCTTTTGACTCTAAAATAATAATAAGTCTAAATCCTGAACCATATGAAAAGCTAGTACTCCAACTCAATGAGGTAGAGTTTGAGGGTATCATAGAACTTCAAGAAATTCTTTAATCAACTATTTAAGAGAATATTAAGTAATTTATTAATCACAATTAAACATAAACCCAAAAATCTGCTCCAAGCATAAGCAGAATTAAATTTTAAATTATGAAAAGAACAAAAAAAATAGGGCTAATTATATTTAGTAGTATTCTGTTAACAAGTTGTGCAGTTGGCAGAAAAGTCAAGTATGATGGATTAAAATTGGATTTATTTGACATTAAAACTAAAAATATAGATTTGGCACTTCTAGACCATAGAGAAGCAGTAATTGATGGTTCGAGAAAACCAGATTTTGTAGGGTACATGAGAAGTAATGTAGGTATAGCTTATCCAATAGGTACAGAAAGTAAAAATAATTTGATGTTAGATTTATCAAATAACATAGTTAATTCATTAGATAGATATGATATAAAAGTAACAAGCCTCACAACAAAATGGCAAGAGGATGAAAAAACAGTAAAATCACAATTGCTAAGTCTAAATGGAGATAAAAAGATTTTTTTAGTATTTGATCAATTACACACAGATGGTTATATGATACAGTTTTTCTACTATAAAATCCACTTATACATTTATGACAAAGATGGAGCTTTATTAAAGTATAAATCAATTGAAGGTAAAGAAAAATTAGGAGGAAATGTAGCTTTTGGTGCAGGTGCCTATAAAACTTATATGCCGGAGGCTATGAAGAAATTATTTGAAGATATGTTTAAGGATAAAGAAATAGCAGGGCTGTTAAAGAATAATAGTTAAAGTTGTTTCTTATCATAATGTATTTTCCTTATTATAATCAACCACCTGAAAAGGTGGTTTTTAATTTCCAATAGCTATGAAACAATTTAATATATCTTTTCAAATTAAGTTTGAAATATGAAAATTGAGAATTTGAATTAGGCTTATGATGCACTAGATTTAAGAATTTGCATAATTATAAATATGTGAGTACAGGGCTAAATAAATTTCTGAATAAAACTACAGATAAAACTGTACTCTTTTTTAGTTTAGATGTACTATAAGGAGTTATACTAAAATTTAAGGATAAAAGTATGCAATTCTTTAAGGGCATAATCTCCTTATGTGCTAGTGCCACAGGAGAACTAAAGCATCTTTTTTGCATTGAACAATTTGCGCAATTTGAAGCAGAAGTAAAGTGTTTTTACAAGAATAAAGATGGCTTTGTAATCTACTCTAAAAAAGGTCTCATTGAGGGGTTGATAAAGAGATATTATGAAAAAAGGCATACAAAAAGGCATACATAAATTTATAGGCTTTGTGAGATACTGATATTGTTATCATGAGAGTTAAGTAAGAGAGCCCAGGTGGGACCACAATTTAAAAAGCTTCATAAAAAATTATGAAGCTTTTTTTGTGTCGTAGCTTTTTTGAATAAAAAAGCAATATATTTGTAGCGGACTTTATAAAGAACCACGCTTTAAAAGTCTGTAAATCAAATTTAAGCAACTAAGATTAAACTATTTCGTATTGTATGAAAATATTAAATAAAGTTTTTACTGTTTTTTTTATATTATTTTCCGTTTTGAGCGCTTTTGCAGCTCCTTCTCCTGCTCCTCCTCCTGCTCCTGGTCCACCAGTACTTGGGGCGCCAATTGATGGCATTGGTCTTTTGATGCTGGCCTTTGCTGCAATTTCATTAGGGATATATGTAATTTATAAACATAAATTAAAAACAAAAGCTTCAGTATAAAACTGAAGCTTTTGTGTTATAAGAAAGTTTGTTGTTTTATTGGTTGATGGAGTAAAGTCTTGCAATGTACTTTCCTACTACATCGAATTCTAAATTAATCTTCGTTCCAACTTGGAAATTTTTGAAATTAGTATTTTCAAAAGTATAAGGTATTATTGAAACACTAAATTCGTTTGTTTTAGAATTTACTACTGTTAAGCTGACACCATTTACTGTTATTGAACCTTTTTCGATAGTGATGTTGTTTAGGTTTTTGTCGTATTCAAAAGTGTAATTCCAGCTTCCGTTGGCTTCTTCAATTTTTATACAGGTTCCGGTTTGATCTACATGGCCCTGTACAATGTGTCCGTCAAGGCGGTCACCAAGTTTCATGCCTCTTTCTAAATTAACTATGTCACCGGCTTTCCAGTCTCCAATATTGGTTTTTAAAATAGTCTCCTCAATTGCTGTTACTGTATAAAAAGTGTCTTTTATTGCTACAACTGTAAGGCAAATTCCGTTATGGGATACACTTTGGTCAATTTTTAATTCATTTGTAATGGATGAATCGACCGTTATATGAAGGTTGTTTTGGTCTTTTTTTATTTCTTGAATCCTTCCTAAGGTTTCTATGATTCCTGTGAACATTGTGGGTTTTATTTACTAAATTTGCACATCAAAATTAGTAATAAATAATTGGAGGTCATGAATAAAAAAGCAGAAAATATAATTGTTGGAATTTCGATAGGAGATTTAAACGGTATTGGAAGCGAAGTTATATTGAAAACATTCGAAGATTACCGCATGTTGGAACTGTGTACGCCGGTTATTTTTGCAAATGCCAAGATACTTTCTTTCGTTAAAAAAAGCTTTACGTCTACTGTTCAGTTTCATGGAGTTGACAAACTGGATCAGATTATCCCTGGTAAACTTAATGTTTTTAATCTTTGGAGAGAAAGTGTGGAAATAAATTTAGGTGCAAATGATGAGAGAATAGGAGAGTATGCTGTAAAATCTTTTGTGGCTGCTACTAAGGCACTGAAAGAGGGAGAGATTGATGTTTTAGTGACTGCTCCTATAAATAAGTACAACATACAGTCAGAAGATTTTAAATTTCCGGGACATACAGATTATCTGGATCAGGAATTAGAAGGAAATGCATTAATGATGATGGTTCACGATGACTTAAGAGTTGGTCTGCTGACAGATCATGTTCCTTTAAATGAAGTTTCTTCTCATTTGACTGAAGAATTAATTACAAGAAAAATTGAAACGATTAAAAAATCTCTAATTCAGGATTTTAGTATTGTAAAACCGAAAATTGCTGTATTGAGTTTAAATCCACACGCAGGTGATGGAGGTGTAATAGGAAAAGAGGATGATTTAGTTTTAAAACCTGTATTAAAGAAAATCTTTGATGCCGGAACTATGGTTTTTGGCCCTTTTCCTGCAGATGGCTTTTTTGGAAGCGGCCAGTATGAAAAATATGATGCAGTCGTGGCAACATATCACGATCAGGGGTTGGTTCCTTTTAAAACATTATCATTTGGAAAAGGAGTTAATTATTCTGCAGGGCTTAATAGGATTAGAACCTCGCCGGATCACGGTACTGCTTATGATATTGCAGGAAAAGATATGGCAGATTATAATTCTTTTAAAGAGGCTGTTTATCTTGCAATTGACATTTTTCGTTCACGTAATCAGCATGAGGAGATTACCGCAAAACCTCTTAAAATAAAAGAAAAACAGTTATAAACAAAAAAAGGTGAATAAGATTATTAGTTTTATAATAATTTTATATCTTTGCACCCCAATTCAGGTGTCTGGGTTTTAGATCCTAATTGTAGAAATTGATGTTGAAATGAGCAAAACAAAAGAATTTTTAATTCCTTTCGTGGGATTAAAGCTAGGGAAACACCATTTTGAATATCAAATAAATAAGAAGTTCTTTGAGGACTTTGATTATGATGAGTTTCAAAATTCGGATATCAAAGTCACTTTAGTTTTAGATAAGAAAAGCAATATGCTGGAACTGGATTTTAAGCATAAAGGAACAGTAAATGTACCTTGTGATCTGACCAGTGAAGATTTTGATTTGCCTGTAAAAGGAAAGATGAAGCTTATCGTTCGTTTTGGAGAAGAATTTAACAATGACAATGAAGAGTTATTGATTCTCCCTCATGGTGAATTTGAAATAGATGTGGCACAATACATTTATGAAATGATTGCATTGTCAATTCCGCAAAAGAGAATTCATCCGGGTGTAAAAGACGGAACTTTGCAGACAGAAGCCCTGACGAAACTAAACGAGTTAAAAGTTAAGGAACAAAAGAAAGAGAGTAAACAAGAAGAAGATATTGACCCGCGTTGGGAAAAATTAAAAAAACTATTAACGGATAAATAATATAGTAAAATGGCACATCCTAAGAGAAAAACCTCGAAAACAAGAAGAGATAAGAGAAGAACACATTATAAAGCTACTGTAGCTCAAATCGCTACATGTCCTATTACAGGTGAGGCACATTTATACCACAGAGCTTACTGGCATGAAGGTAAAATGTATTACAGAGGGCAAGTTGTTATCGATAAATCTGAAGCGGTTGCTTAATACGTTTTTGTAAATGATATTAGAACTCTCACTATGTGAGAGTTTTTTTTGTTGGTTACAACTTTCTTTTTTAAAGAAATTTACGACAATACGTTTAGATTTTTTTTTGTAATTTTCAAGTCTTTTAAAAATTTTTCAGATACCCTGTATTTGAGAGGAAATAATAGAATATAATGAATACAATCACAGCCGCAATTACCGCTGTTGGAGGATACGTTCCTGACTTTGTACTTTCTAACAAAGTACTAGAAACAATGGTTGATACCAATGATGAATGGATCACTACCCGTACGGGAATAAAAGAAAGAAGAATACTTAAAGATGCTGATAAGGGAACTTCCTATCTTGCTATAAAAGCAGCACAGGATTTAATAGCAAAAGCCAATATTGATCCGTTGGAAATTGATATGGTAATAATGGCAACAGCTACGCCGGATATGATGGTGGCAGCTACAGGCGTACATGTTGCTACAGAAATCGGTGCAACTAATGCATTTGCTTACGATTTACAAGCGGCTTGTTCAAGTTTTTTATATGGAATGTCTACTGCAGCTGCTTATGTGCAGTCAGGACGTTATAAAAAAGTACTGTTAATTGGGGCAGATAAAATGTCATCAATTGTAGATTATACAGACAGATCTACTTGTATTATTTTTGGAGATGGGGCCGGTGCGGTTTTATTTGAACCAAATTATGAAGGTCTGGGATTACAAGATGAATACTTACGAAGTGATGGTGTTGGACGCGATTTTCTTAAAATTCCTGCAGGAGGATCTTTAATTCCTGCTTCCGAAGAGACCATTAAAAACAGACAGCACAATATCATGCAGGATGGTAAAACGGTATTTAAATATGCTGTTACCAATATGGCTGATGCTAGTGAATTAATTTTGCAAAGAAATAATCTGACAAAAGAAGATGTTAACTGGTTAGTGCCACATCAGGCAAACAGACGTATTATTGATGCTACAGCTGGCAGATTAGAACTTGAAGAAGATAAAGTGCTTGTAAATATCGAAAGATATGGTAATACCACTTCTGGAACATTACCATTAGTACTGGCTGACTTTGAGAATAAGTTTAAAAAGGGAGATAATGTTATTTTTGCCGCTTTTGGTGGTGGATTCACCTGGGGATCTATTTACTTGAAATGGGCTTACGATAAGAAATAAATTAAAACTAAAAACGAATCATTATGGATTTAAAAGAAATTCAAAACCTAATCAAATTTGTAGCAAATTCGGGAGTTGCAGAGGTGAAGTTAGAAATGGATGATGTAAAAATCACTATCAGAACAACTTTAGAAACAAATGTAACTGAAGCTACTTATGTTCAGCAATTACCAGCTCAGGCTGCATTGCCGCAAGCAGTTGCTCCGCAGCAAACGGCACCGGTAGTTGTAAACGTAAATAGTGAAGCGGCTGCTCCTGCTGAAAATTCTAAATTCATTACTATAAAATCTCCAATTATTGGGACATTTTACAGAAAACCATCTCCGGATAAACCAGTTTTCACTGAAGTAGGAAGTACTATCGCTAAAGGTGATGTTCTTTGTGTAATTGAAGCAATGAAATTATTCAACGAAATTGAATCAGAAGTTTCAGGTAAAATTGTAAAAATTCTTGTTGACGATATGTCACCTGTAGAATTTGACCAACCTTTGTTCTTAGTTGATCCATCTTAATTTTAGATCGTTAGATTATTAGATTTTAGACTTTTTCGGAAGCGCTTTAAATCTAATTATCCAATTATCTAATTATCTAATTATCTAATTTTAAAAAGATGTTTAAAAAAATATTAATTGCGAATAGAGGAGAAATTGCACTACGTGTAATCCGTACGTGTAAGGAAATGGGAATCAAGACTGTAGCGGTTTACTCTACAGCCGATGCGGAAAGCTTACATGTTAAGTTTGCAGACGAAGCGGTTTGTATTGGTCCTCCTCCAAGTAACTTATCGTATTTAAAAATGTCAAATATTATTGCTGCTGCAGAAATTACAAATGCAGATGCAATACATCCGGGATACGGATTTCTTTCAGAGAATGCTAAATTCTCTAAAATTTGTCAGGAGCACGGAATCAAATTTATTGGTGCAGCTCCTGAAATGATCGACCGAATGGGAGATAAAGCTTCTGCAAAAGCTACAATGAAAGCAGCAGGAGTACCATGTGTGCCAGGTTCAGACGGATTATTAGAATCTTTCGAGCATGCACAAAAAGTAGCTAAAGAAATCGGATACCCGGTTATGATGAAAGCTACTGCAGGTGGTGGTGGAAAAGGAATGCGTGCCATCTGGAAAGAAGATGAGCTTTTAAAAGCATGGGAAAGTGCACGTCAGGAAGCCGCCGCAGCATTTGGAAATGACGGTATGTACATGGAGAAACTTATCGAAGAGCCACGTCATATCGAAATTCAGGTTGTTGGTGATTCTTACGGAAAAGCATGTCACCTTTCTGAAAGAGACTGTTCTGTTCAGCGCCGTCACCAAAAATTGACTGAAGAGACACCTTCACCTTTCATGACTGATGAATTGCGCACAAGAATGGGTGAAGCGGCTGTAAAAGCAGCTGAATTCATTAAATACGAAGGAGCTGGAACTGTAGAATTTTTAGTGGATAAACACAGAAATTTCTATTTCATGGAAATGAATACACGTATTCAGGTAGAGCATCCAATTACTGAACAGGTAATTGATTATGATCTGATCCGTGAGCAGATTATGGTTGCTGCCGGAATTCCAATCTCTGGTAAAAACTATCTTCCGGAATTACACGCTATAGAAGTTCGTATTAACGCTGAAGACCCTTATAACGATTTTCGTCCTTCACCAGGAAAAATTACTACGCTTCACATGCCAGGTGGACACGGAGTTCGTTTAGATACTCACGTTTACTCAGGATATAGTATTCCGCCAAATTACGATTCCATGATTGCGAAGTTAATTACAACAGCGCAGTCCCGTGAAGAAGCTATCAGTAAAATGAGAAGAGCTCTTGACGAGTTTGTAATCGAAGGTGTGAAAACGACAATTCCTTTCCATAGACAATTAATGGATGATCCAAAATACATTGCAGGAGATTATACGACTGCTTTCATGGATACTTTCAAAATGAATAGTCCGGAATAATAATATTAAACCTCATTGAAAAATGAGGTTTTTTTATGCCTTGATTTTAGTGTATGTTGATTGTTTGAATCCATATTTAATTATGACAACTAAAAGTAAGTCTTTACAGTGCACATTCTTATTTTAAATTTTGAAAAGATCTTAAGCTCTATGTATTATAAGGTGCAGACGTTTCAGATGTCTTAGTAGTCTTAGGAACTAAAACAAGCGACTGTATGTATATAGATAAAAAAAATGCCACATCGTGCGTGATGTGGCATTTTTAATTATTAGCTTAAGCGATGTGTTAGTTTTTTATTTTGAAAGTAACTCTTCGGACTAACTTTCTTGCGGTAGCAGACTCTTTGTCTACAGAAGAATCTACGCCGCCTCTCATGACATTAATTCTTTCAGGAGCAATCTTCGCTTTAAGAAGAATTTCTTTTACATTGTTCGCTCTTTCATCTGCTAATTTTTCGTTGTATGAAGCATTACCAATTTCATCAGCATAACCCGTAATGTCAACAGAAGCTGATGAATTGTTTCTTAAATAGTTTAGTACAAAATTAATACCATCCATAGAAGATTCATTTGGAGTAGATTTGTTGAAATCGAAATAAGCGGCAACATAACCTCCGTTCACTAAATTTGTGATTGATTCCTTATCGCTCAATGGAGCATCTGATCTGCTTGGATAAGTTTTTGTTAAGTAACTCTCTAATTCATCAGGTATACCGTTATTATTTAAGTCAACTGCTCTTCCTTTAGAATCCACCATCAGTCCTGCAATAGTGTTCGGTTCTAAATCTAAATAATCAGCTACACCATCTTTATCACTATCATTTAACATTTTTTCAAGCTGATCAATTCTTTCTCTTTGAACAATTACTTCATTATCAACAATAGTAACCCAGTCAGCATGTTTTTCGTTTTTTCCCAGATATAATGTCAGACCTATAGTACCATTGATCAATGCTCCGCTCAAGCCTTTATCTTTATTTATTCCAGCTGCATCGTATGTGTAACCTTGAAAACCATTCATGATCGTTGAAAAATCTCCAGTCAGAACTAATCTGTCTGAAAGTTTAATCTGACCTGTTATCCCAATAATAAAATTCAACATTTTATCATCTAATGAAGAGTTTTTATCCTCAAAGTATGCGGCACCAATACCTGTATGTGCTAACAAGCCAATAGTATTTGTCCAGGTTTCGAAATTCATAATTCTTCCTAAATTAGCTACACCCTGTACATCAAATCTATAATATTTAGTATCAAAAGGTGGTGAGTTTTTATCCTCCTGAAAACTGTTGTAACCCAAATCAGCTTTCAAACCAAATTTATTATTGAGCATATATCTTACTCCTAAATCAACAACAAAAGGACTTATAGGTGATGTATAATATTTCATTGGCTTTTGTGGTTTGTTAAATCCACCTGCTAATTCGATAGACCATTTGTTGAAATTTCCATCAGCTAAACTTTCGACATTGCCTGTTTGAGCATTAGTCGTTACAACTCTTACAAGCAGAACTAGTAATAGTATAATTTTTTTCATTTTATATTCCAATTTTAAAATTTGCGCAAAATTACAATTTAATTTTTAACATTTAAGCATAGAGCTAACACAATTATTATGAATTGTTTGCGATTATGTTAATTTTTTTTTTGAAGTTTTAATTTTTGTATTATTATTCTGTTTATTCTGCAGAACTTTTATAATTGAATTCAAAAAAATTTTATTATAAGAAGTCATATGATATCATATATGTTCATATTAAATCTCAGATAAGATATCAAAAATTAGAATGTCAAAAAAAAAAATTTAATGACTAAACGCTTTCTCATAATTTTATGAATGAATTGAGTTTTGAATCTTCTTGTAGTTATAGATTAAAAATCTTCTATTGGGAATTTATAATTATTATTTCAATTCAGTCTTTCTTATGTTGTTCTGTATAGTCTTGATTCCCTTTAATTCTGGAATCTTCAGTGTGCATTCCGTTTGACATACCTAACATAAAGGCTGTTATGATTAAAATGAGTTTTCTTTTTATCCAAAGAAGTGGCTTTCGGGATTTACCCGAATTTGTCTTGTGATTTTGTTTATACATTTTGAAAATGATAAATGATTAGACATTAATTATCATCTTATGCCTGAATAGCATAAATGCTTAGAAAAGAAATTCCTAAGCGCTGTACAAACGGGTATGAAAATTACCTGAAGTAATGCGTTCGTTTACAAAAACAGATTGTTTTATAAATGAAATGCTATTTTGATGAAGAAGTTCGCACAATCTTAAAAGCTCTTTAGTCTGAAAACTAAAAACTTCTGAAATTCGAAGAAAAGTTATGAGTATCGGAAACGCAGTCTTTGCTAACGATTTCGTGTGAGTGTATCGATATAAACGAAAACTTTTAAAATCTAATTCCCTGCCTGCAACAATTTGAGAAGACTGGTAATAATCTGCTGATTTCGTCTTACTATTTAAAGTACCCTCACACGCAAGCATGACTAATGCCAAAAAGAGAGAGATAAGGTATTTTAAATGGTTTTTCATTTATTTAGGGTTATTGTTTTAATTCTGTTTTCATCTGCAGAGCTAAAGACTTGATTTTTTCGTGGCTCATTAAATCCGAATTTGCCTCTACGAACCAACTATTAAAATTTTCAATATCTTTTTTGATATAATAAGCTTGTAAAATATTGTATGCATTTTCAGAATTATAGGTTTTGTCCTTACATTCTTTAACAACTTTGCGACAAACAGTTTTAGCATCTTCCAATTTGTCGATTTTGGTTTCAGCATAAATTAATTCTTTATTGGTATAGGCGTCCAACGAATCTGTCTTTAAAGCTAATTTCAAAACATTAACAGCTTTCTCATATTGTTTTAAACAATTATAAGAGTAAGCTAACTCAACACGAAGGCCTTTATATTCCGGGTCAATTTTATTTGCTTTTTCCAGATACTCAAGTGCTTTTTGGCATTCATTCCAGCCATTGTACATAAAACCCCATTTGTAAAGACGCTCTATAGATCCCTCGCCTTTTTTATATAATTCAAGCCAGTCGGGAACCTTATCTACATACAATTCCTTAAATTTTGATTCGGGAATAAGTGCTACTAAGTTATTATTTGGCTGTAGTCGATATTTCATCGAACTTGTCTTCACTTTTTTATCCGTGATAAATTTGCCGGTTTTATCAATTTTAAAAAAACCTTCATATTCTAATGTTAATCCTGCCTGAGCATCAATGTATATGAATCCGAAATTATAAGCACCTGTGCTGTCTGCCGGAAAGGCGACCCATTTATCTTCGCATTGCACATACTTTTTATCAAACTGAAGACTATTTTGTGCTGAAAGACCGGATACTAAAAGAAAAATTAGAAAAGTAAAAAGTTGCTTCATATTTGAAAGATTAAAATCTGATTCCAAATATATAGATTTCATTTCGATTTCATACTCTCATTCTTACAAAGTAGAAAGTATAATCCCAAAGAAAAAACCAGGCAGCTCAATAACATTAAAATTCCGTTTTTCAATACAAAAAAGGAAAATCCAACCAATGGCGCTCCAATTATGACCATTAAAGCACTTATTGTATGTGTTTTGATAAAATTCACAGCATGTACAGCCAAACCAACAAAAAGAAGCGAAGGTCCAACAATTACAAACGGAAACACAATAGCCGGCGTGTTACTTAAATGTTCACTCAATGCAGATTTTGCTGCTTCATTGTCGCCATAACTCCACATAATAAAGTCGATAGTACAAAGCCCGATGTGCGCCACAACTCCTAAAGCTGTTATGACAGAAGCAACCGAATTCAGTTTGTTTTTTGGAAACACTTGATTGAAAGACAAAAGCAAACACGCTCCAATTAAATTAAACCAATGGGCAAAATCAACCGGTTTTTTGAAGTACTCAAAAGCAGCACTGTTTGAAAACATAATGTAACTTAGAACAAAAAAGAACAGTCCGATTAAACAAATGGTTTTTAGTTTCATGACTTTTGGTTTGTTGTAAAGACTTTGGGATTTGGAGTTTGTTACAGGTTTTGATTTTATATGTTTTTAATGTTTACATACTGTGTGGGCACAGATTACAAATCTGCGCTATCGGGTATCGTCTGAAATAGCATTCAAAACCAAATTCAACATTCTATTTAGTAAATCCTATCTTAATTTCTCCAAATAATATCCCTTTTTCATCTTTTAAAAAATCAACATTTTCAAGCTTAATTATATACTCAGCCTTATTTTTAATACTCCTTTTTAATAATTTACCCAAAGCATTAGACAAAACATTTTGAGTATACTTATCAAACTCCTTTATGCATTTACTAAGTTCATATTCTTCTCTGTCTTTTTGATTTCTTAAAAGTATAATCTTATTTTGAGTGAGATCATGTCTTATTATTTCGTATACATCATGTTTATAACTAGAATTTCCATCTGATTTATAATTTGACGAATGTGATCCAATCTTATTTCGCAGTTTTATAATTTCTAAATTCTTATAATTATTTTGAATTTCTTTTTTATTTGATAATTTATAAATTTCTACAAGATTAATGATTGCCTGACATTGGAGATAAATTGCATTCAGAATCCCGTATAATCTTAAATAAAACTCTCCAGATTCTTTAACTCTTGAAGGCCCTTGTAAATCAAATTTACGATAAGATTCTTTAGCCAACTCAGTATCATCAATTACATAAAATGCATTTAACAGAATATTCCAATGAAACTCATCTTCAAAACCGTATGTTTTCTTAACATCACTTTTAAATGATTCTGAGTTCTCGGGATTCCATCTGATAGAGAAATCATGTAAAATACCTTTTTGAATATCATTATATTTTTCTATTAAACTCTGCATAATATTAATTTACATTTAACAACAATACCAATATACATAAAATACCGTATCGATAATCTTTTTTTAACTTCTAACAACCAAGACCGCGTGAGGGATAGAGGCGGTATCTTTTATGAAAGTCCCGATAGCTATCGGAACGGAATAAAAGATATAGCCGAAAGCCCGGCCCTTGGGACACGGCCAAAGATTATAGATTCTAATTTATTTACAATCTTCTAAAGAAATCGTTTAATTAAGGATTAGCAATTTTGATTGTAAAGTTAATTGCAAGGATTCTTCGTCCCTCAGAATGACAGGATTAAAGATTTGCTTTGCGGAATTTTTAGTGTGATTTCTCCTTGCGTCGAAATGACAAGATGCTAAAAAAAATCTGCGTAAATCTGCAAAATCTGCGTGAAACAAAAACTTTGTGATTTCGTACCATTGTGGCAAAAACAAAAATTAATAAATAGGAAAACTTTAATAAATCAATTTTACGTTGATTACTTAAAATTAGTAATTTTGAAATATCAAGTTCAATATCTAAGTTATTATGAAATATCATCAAATAAACAGTGCTCTTTTTGTAAAAAACCGAAGAAAGTTCACAGCTGAAATGAAACCGAACAGTGTTGCGGTTTTTAATTCCAATGACATTTACCCTATTAGTGCCGACAGTACGATGCCGTTTGCACAACACCGTGATATTTTTTATCTGAGCGGTGTCGATCAGGAAGAAAGTATTTTGCTTTTGTTTCCGGATGCGCCTTACGAAAACCAAAAAGAAATGCTTTTTCTGAAAGAAACCAGCGAACACATTGCGATTTGGGAAGGCGAAAAACTGACTAAGGAACGTGCTTTTCAGGTTTCGGGAATCAGGACGGTTTACTGGCTGCAGGATTTTCATAAAGTTTTAAACGAAATGATGACCTACGCCGATACCATGTACATCAACACTAACGAGCATTATCGTGCAGCTGTAGAAACAGAAACACGTGAAGCCCGTTTTGTAAAATGGTGGAAGGAAAAATATCCGGCACACAATGTCGCAAAAAGCAACCCGATTTTACAGCGAATCCGTTCTGTAAAAGAAAGCGAGGAAATCGATTTGATTCAGAAAGCCTGTGACATTACCGAGAAAGGTTTCCGCAGACTGCTTCCGTTTGTAAAACCAAATGTGACAGAATACGAAATCGAAGCTGAACTGATTCACGAATTCATCCGCAACCGTTCTAAAGGCTTCGCTTATACACCGATTATCGCTTCGGGAAACAATGCGAATGTTTTGCATTATATCGAAAACAACCAGCAATGTAAAGCCGGAGATTTGATTTTACTAGATGTTGCGGCAGAATACGCTAATTATTCGAGCGATATGACCAGAACGATTCCGGTTTCCGGTAAATATTCTGATCGCCAAAAGGCAGTTTACAATGCGGTTTTAAATGTAAAAAATGAAGCTACCAAAATGCTGACGCCGGGAACGCTTTGGAAACAATATCATGTTGAAGTGGGTAAAATCATGACTTCTGAATTATTAGGTTTAGGCTTAATTGACAAAGCTGATGTTCAGAACGAAAATCTGGACTGGCCAGCTTACAAAAAATATTTCATGCACGGAACTTCTCATCACATGGGATTGGACACGCACGATTACGGATTGCTTCACGAACCTATGAAAGCGAATATGGTTTTTACCGTTGAACCTGGAATCTACATTCCGGCAGAAGGTTTCGGAATTCGTCTGGAAGATAATGTTGTGATTCAGGAAAAGGGAGAACCTTTTAATTTGATGCGCAATATTCCGATTGAAGTTGATGAGATTGAGAGTCTTATGAATTCTTAAATAAAGAAAGCCCTTAATAATTGATATCATTAAGGGCTTTTAAATTTATAAATCGGTTAATATTATCCGATTTTTGCTATTTGTACATCTAATTCGAATTTACCTGTAGCTTCGTTTTCGTTGATCAATTCGAAAAGTTCTAAGGCTCTTCTTGCATTTTTCTCCTCTTCTCTTTGCTCAGCTACATACCACATCATAAAGTCTTCTGTAGCATAGTCATTTTCAGCTCTGCATTTTGCGATTACTCTATTGATTGCCTGAGTAACGGCAATTTCATTTTGCAAAGCGATTTCAAATACTTCCCTGAAAGAAGCAAACTCCTGTTGTACTTCCGGAACAGATGGCGTAACTGCAATCCCTCCCATATCGGTAATAAATTTGAAAATTTTCAGGAAATGTTCTCTTTCTTCTTCCGCCTGCTTATACAGATATGATGCTGTATTATCGTAACCGTTTCTATCCAGCCATGCAGCCATAGCTAAATATTTATTAGAAGCGTCACTTTCTATTTTTGCCTGTAAGTTCAATATATTTTCTATTCCTTCAGTTAATGAAGTACTGGTTCTTAGTAAATCTTTCATAATCATTAATTTTTTATACATGTAAATTTACAAAATATAAAAACAAAAGCCTTAATCGCCTGAAAATTTGGATTTAATCTAAGTAAGAATCTAAATTAGCTCAACATTTGCAATACTGCAAAGCATAGAATGCAAACTAAGTGTAAATTTAGTGCCGTTTAATAATTCACGAAGCTGCACTATTTCGCAGATGGTAAGATTTCTGGAGAAATTTTTTTTAGTAGTTTCAATCAGCTGTACATCAGCATGATCAGACAAATCATAAAGCATGTCTAAAATATCGACACTATTGACTTTTCTTTGGAAAATTAAAAAATCCTGAATTTTATAACTTGACACTATATCAGTAAAATTAATGATGATACTATTGGTCAAATCACACTGATAACTATATCCTTTTTCAGTTTCAAATAATATTTTGGTGGTCAAATCGCTAACTAATGCCATTCTGATAAAATTATAACGCTGCAAAAATATAGAATTTAAACGAATTAAATACATAATTAAGACTAATTTAAAATAACAAAAGCTGTTTTTGTTTTTAAAAATCTATTAACAATATAAAAGTTGTAACATTATAGAGCATCATTCGACTTATTTTAAAACTATATAACTTAGAAATTATGCAGGCACACGAAATAGATTATCAGATTTTTGGAGAAGAAATGCAATATGTTGAAATAGACTTAGACCCGCAGGAAATTGTAATAGCCGAAGCCGGCAGCTTTATGATGATGGAAAATAATATCCAGATGGAAACCATATTCGGCGATGGTTCACAGCAGCAGGGATCGGGTTTATTTGGCAAACTTTTAAATGCCGGAAAAAGGGTTCTTACGGGAGAAAGCTTGTTTATGACTGCATTTTTAAATCAGGGTAATACCAAAAGTAAAGTTTCATTTGCATCACCCTATCCCGGAAAAATACTTCCGATTGATTTAACCGAATTTCAGGGGAAATTTATCTGCCAAAAAAGTTCGTTTCTATGTGCAGCCAAAGGTGTTTCCGTTGGGATAGAATTTTCTCAGAAACTGGGTCGAGGATTGTTTGGCGGAGAAGGATTTATCATGCAGAAAATTGAAGGAGACGGAATGGCCTTTGTTCATTCAGGAGGAACAATGGCTAAAAAAGTTTTAGCACACGGTGAAGTCCTGAAAGTAGATACAGGATGCATTATTGGTTTTACCAAAGACGTCAATTATGATATTGAATTTATTGGTGGTATTAAGAATTCTATTTTTGGAGGCGAAGGCTTATTTTATGCTACTTTAAAAGGTCCGGGAACAGTTTACATACAATCATTGCCTTTCTCCAGACTCGCAGACCGCATCATTGCATCGGCACCAAGATCCGGGGGAAACAGTCGCGATGAAGGAAGTCTTCTTGGCGGATTAGGAAATCTTTTGGATGGAGATAATCGATTTTAATCTATAAAAAAGCTTTCAAAATGAAGGCTGTTTTATTTATACCAAAACTGCATTTATCATAAGAAAACAATACAACATAACAGCTAAAACTCATATTTTAAACTTAAATTTCTTATATGGTTTATCGTTTATTATCTTTGCTTTTCACATTATAAAACTTCATTTTGAAAACCGTTCTATATAAAAACACTACCATATCCTATACTGATTCAGGCGAAGGAACAGCAATTGTTTTACTTCACGGCTTTCTGGAAAACAAAAAAATGTGGCAGGATTATGCTGCTTTTTTCTCTGAAAATTATCGCATAATTACCATTGATTTATTGGGCCACGGCGAATCCGAATGTTTAGGTTATGTTCATGAAATGGAAGAAAATGCCAGAGCTGTCAATGCCGTTTTAGAAAATCTGAAAATTGAAAAAGCGATAATTCTTGGGCATTCAATGGGCGGTTACGTTGGTCTGGCTTTCGCCGAATTATACCCGGAAAAGCTACAAAAACTGATTTTGCTAAATTCAACTTCAAAAGAAGATAGCGCAGAAAAAAAAATAAACAGAACTCGTGCTATTAAAGCGGTAAAACAAAACTATGCCAGCTTTGTTAGTATGTCGATTGCAAATTTATTTAGTGAAAATAATCGCGAGCGTCTTGCAAACGAAATTGAAAAAGTAAAAAAAGAAGCATTAAAAACACCTTTGCAGGGAATTGTAGCTTCACTTGAAGGAATGAAAATCAGGAAAGACAGGGAAAATATTTTGAAACAAAACCTTTTTCGTGTTTTATTGGTTTTGGGAAAAAAAGATCCTGTTTTAAATTATGATGAAAATATATCTCAAATCAAAAATACAAATGCGCAACTTGTTTCTTTTGAGGACGGGCACATGAGCCAAATTGAGAATAACGAAGATTTGAAAAAAGTTCTATCTGATTTTTTCAGGGATTAAGAATTGCGTAAAATAGAAAAAAGACCGATCATCATTGTGAAACGGCCTTTCTTCATTATCGGGGGCAAAATCTTAATCGCTTTAATTTTTGACTTCTCATGTCAAATTTCTAAAATAATATATTTTTTTAGACGCGACAAAGGTATTTGAATAAATATAACTTTTCAATGAATGACTGTTAAAATACGGCCTAAAAATAAGTGTTAGTATCACTTTTATTAATAACACATCAATTCTTTCTTTTTAAAATAAACTGCATAAAAAATCTTACTTAATAATTTATATCTCATTAAAAAACAATAAGATAAAAGAATAAAATTTAATTTAATAATTATAAAATGCGGTACGGTAATTAAAAATATATAATTAAATGAAGGATGTATTTGACAATTAACCTTTCTCAATAAGATCTTCTTTCTTATTTATATCATGCAGTTTGCCTTCTTTAATCAAAACCAACCTAGTAGAAATTTTGATTACATTCTGATAATCATTATCAGTAATAATGATTCCTTTTCTTTGTTTATTCGATCTTATCAACATTCAAAGCAATCTATTAAAATTGGAGACATCTTTTGAGAGTCATTCGGCAAAACAAATTATCTAGCAGCTTTAAAAATCCGAATATATTTAAAAGCTTCCTCATAATTAATTAATCTTTTCTTCAAAAGGAATATTAGCATCAAAAATCTCATTTAATAACAATACTATTTCATTCAAATAATTATTTAAAGTTTCACTAGTAACATTGATATCCAATTCTTTATCTTCCTTAAATCCAAACCTTAAAAAACCAGACTTCAAATTTTTAAATGAAATAATTCCTACTTCTACAGCAAATTCACCAGCTTGCTTTTCAAACATAAAAGCATAAGCCAATACCTGAATAATTTTATCATTTTTAAGCTCCTGCGTCAATCCGTTCCATGATTTCAGGATAACATTAGCTTTTTCAACTTTTCCTGTCTTATAATCAATGATTCTTATCTTTCCGTTACGTAGTTCAATCCTATCTACATTTCCTTTTATTAAAACAGGAAATGGCAGACTAGGATGAATTAAATCACGCCCGAATGTTTCTTCTAAAGCGATAATTTTAACTACATCCCCATTTTTAATTGCTTCCAATTCCATTTTTAAAAAATTAGAAACATTGCGCTTTGCAACCTCAAAAGCCAGAAGATTACGCCCTTTTTTGATTTCACCTTCTTTATAAACCAGCTTAAACTGTTTTAAAACCTCATCATCTAAAAGCTTAAAGCAATTTAAAATATCGGATTCCGAAATAAACTTACCGATAAAAGGCTCGTATAGGGCTTTCAGGGTTTCATGAATTATGGTTCCGAGTGTATTCAAAGCAATATTTTCTTCGACTTCTTCGACTTCCCGGATGCGGAGTATTTTTTGAAAATAAAAATCGATTGGATTCCGAATATAGCTTGTCAGTGCAGAAGGAGAAAATCCAGTGGAAGCAATTTCTTTCAAACGCGCCATTACGGCATCTGACTTTGGAATTGACATTGGTTTATAGGCAGTTGTTGGCAGTACCGGATTGTAAATATCAAAAGTTAAATTATGTTTTGGCTGCTTTTCCACTTCTAATTGTGTGATAAATCGGCTGCGTTCACCAGCATCAAGTCCGTCATTTTCGGTATTATGTATCAGATAGATATTTTTAGCTCTTTGCAGCAAATGATAAAAATGATATGTATAAATAGCATCTTTTTCTTTAAAAGTTGGCAAGCCAAGCTCCCTCTTTACATCATATGGGATAAATGAATTTTGAGATTTGCCGGCAGGAAATTTTCCTTCATTCATAGAAGTTACAATTACTGTATCAAAATCAAGGACACGGCTTTCCAAAACCCCCATAATTTGCATGCCATTTAAAGGCTCTCCTTCAAATGAAACCTCTGCAACGTCTATTACTTGCTTATATATTGCATACAAAGTCTGAATGTTATCAATATGAGTATGCTTAGAATAATAATTGATTAACTTATTGATAACTTTAAAAATAGAGAACACAAAAGTTTTTGCGATTTTCTCTTCTTCATTGTCATTACTGAAATTTCCTTTAATCAAAAGTAAAAGTGCCGAAATACTTTCGAGTACAGCTAAAGATCCATTTTCCCATTTTTGAAACAGGAGACTAAACAAATCTGACGGATTAAAATTGAGTTCGTTTAATCTGGTATGGGTAATAAAAGTGTAATTATTTTCTTTTATAATTTTAACCAATTCACTGGTTTTAGCAAAAGGCTGAATTAACGGATGTGTGAGAATATCAAGCACATCCTTGTAATAAAAAACATAGCTTGCCCCATTTCTGGAAAGGGCATTTGTATGCATTTTGAACAATTTGGCAATTAAAATTTGTGACGGATTGTTTTTACCTGAATACCCCATAGTAATATTCAATGCACCAACAGAATTTGGCAAAGAATACAAAACTGGGATTAGTAAATTTTCTTCACCAAGCACAATTGCTACTTTATCAAGAGAAGAACCTGGATTATCTTTCAGAATATTTTCAATAATGCTTCCGGAAAGTTTTGCCTGTCCAATAGTTTTTGGAGTCCCTATTACCTGAATATTCTTTGTCTGGGAAAAATCATTTGTAATCCACTCAAAAGGATTTGATTTATAATGTTTCCAGTTTTCTTTAAACCGTCTTACAAAAAGTCCAGCATCATGGTAAGGATCATTTAGAAACGTTTGGTCTATATCCCAATAAATTTTTGCCTGATCAAGAGCTAAAAGATGCTGTACTATTTTCTCCTCAGCAGCATTTAAAGCATTAAAACCTGCAAAAACATACGTTTTATTTGAAATAGAGTTTGAAAAATGATTTAAGTTATTTACTGCTTCACGATATATTAAACCCTGATAACCAAAACCTTTATTGAACAAATGGCTATATAAAGCTTCATAATAAACTGGCAGCAATTTCCAAAAATCAATATAATTTTCAAGGAGTTTCGTTTTATTTTCAACTTCAATCCCCCACTTTTTAATATCTTCAATATCTTTTAGATAAGATAAAACATGCGAAGGCTCCAGAAGATATCGGTCAATTTCATTAAAATCCTGAAGAAGCGTTTTTGCCCAATTTGCAAATAATTCAAATGACTGTTGATGCTGTTTTTCTGTAACAGAGAGATAAACTTCGTAAAATTCAAACAACAATTCAATTGAATCAACAGAACGAATAGAAGCAACTTCCTGTACAAAATCCTCAATTGAAATAATATCAGGAGAGAGAATTGTTTTATTTGTTTGTTTCCTTAATGCTTCAATCAAAAAAACCTTAGCTCTTTTGTTAGGGAGAACTATGGTAATTTCAAATAACCTGTCAGAATAATCCTGAATAATAGTAGCTGCAATTTTTTCTAAAAAAGAAGTGTTTATCATATGATAAAAATAAAAAAAGCCATTCAATTAAGAATGGCTTTTTAAAATTATTTAGAAAAGTAAATTATAGTTTACCTTCGTATTTAGAACCAATATGTTTGATTTCAGTTCTTCTGTTTTGAGCTTTACCTGCTGGAGTTTTATTACTTGCAACTGGCTGAGACTCACCAAAACCTTTAGAAACTAAGTTATCAACGCTAATTCCTCTTTCGATTAATGCATTCATAACAGCTGCAGCTCTGTCTTCAGAAAGTTTTTGATTCAATTTGTCAGAACCATCACTATCTGTATGACCTTCAATACTGAATTTCGCGTTAGGATAGTTTTTAAGGATTTCTTTAATTGCATCTAATCTTGCAAGAGTTTCTTTATCTCCTGTTTTGAATGTAGCTTTACCTGAGTTAAAGTAAACAGCTCTTGCCTGAACTTTAAGTTCTTCTAATGCTTCAGTAGTTACTTCAGGACAACCTCTGTTACTAGCTGGACCAGCTACAGTAGGACAATCGTCATCTTTATCTAAAACTCCATCTTTATCAGCATCTAAGAAAGGACAACCACCGTTTTCTTTCGGACCAGCCTCATTAGGACATTTATCATCTTTATCAGCAACTCCGTCACCGTCAGCATCAGGACAACCTTTTAAAGCAGCTAAACCAGCAACATCCGGACAAGCGTCATCTTTATCAGCAATTCCGTCTCCGTCTGTATCAGGACATCCGTTTAATGCAGCTAGACCAAATACATCTGGACAAGCATCAGAAGCATCAACAATTCCGTCTCCGTCAGTATCAGGACAACCGTTGAATTGTTTCAAACCAGCAACATCCGGACAAGCGTCATCTTTATCGTAAACTCCGTCACCGTCAGTATCTTTACCTCCGAATTTGAAAACTAAACCTGCAGTATGCTGGAAGTGAGATGGAGCATCTGGCTCACCATTTGTATCTCTATCACCGCCTACAGCCCATTTATATCTTGAAGCAAGTTCAAGACCAATAGCATCTGTAAACCAAAAAGTTAAACCAATACCTGGATTCACAGTACCATAACTGCTATCACCAAAGAAAGTATAGCCTCCACCAACAGATAACGAAGGATCAATTACTTTAGATTTAATTAATTCCTGGAAGCTATATTTAATAGTAGCATCAATTCCGTAGTACATTAAATCTCCTGGATTGTAAACAACATTTCCTCTTGAGTCATGATCTGGACTTGATGGATCAAATACAACATATTTATCAATTTTGTTTACAGAACCTTGTAAACCAAGAGAAAAACCACTTCCAACGTATCTAGATACACCAATGTAAGATAAAGAAGGAAGAATATTCCAGTTGTCTTTAACACCGAATGGCTGAGAAAAGTGTTGATCAAAGAAACCACTTCCTGAACCAGAGCTTGTTCTGGTATCAACGGCATTAACCCCAAAAGAGATAGCCCATGGATTGTTACTGTCCTGTGCGTGAGCATTTAAACCCATCGCCATTAATACAGCAACAAAAAGTTTGTTAAGATGTTTCATACTTATTTTTTTTAATTACAATTTAGTTAATTATAGACAAAAGTAACACGTAATTTTTTAAATACAAAATGTTATGTTAAAAAAAACCTACAAAAATTGCTCCAAATGGTAATTATATAACTTTTAACATTTTCCCTACAAACTCAAATGCTTCTATTGCTCTGTCTAAATGTTCTTTAGTATGGGCTGCGGATAACTGCACTCTAATTCGTGCTTTCCCCTTAGGAACTACAGGAAAAAAGAAGCCAATTACATATATTCCTTTTTTTAGAAGCTCATCAGCCATATTTTGGGATAATTTTGCATCATACAACATAACAGGAACAATGGCTGAATCCCCATCTATAATATCAAAACCTGCTTTTTTCATTCCATCTTTAAAGTAACTGGTATTCCAGGCTAATTTATCTCTTAAAGATGTATCTTTTTCCAGGAGCTCAAAAACTTTAATAGAAGCGCCTACTATTGCCGGAGCTAAAGAATTTGAAAACAAATATGGTCGTGAACGCTGACGCAGCAATTCAATGATTTCTTTTTTGGCAGTAGTATATCCTCCCATTGCACCTCCAAGGGCTTTACCGAGGGTTCCCGTTATGATATCAACTCTTCCCATTACTCCTTTTGCTTCAAGGGTTCCTTTTCCTGTTGCTCCAATGAATCCGGCTGCATGACATTCATCCACCATCACCATTGCATCATATTTATCTGCAAGGTCACAAATTTCATCCAGTGGCGCTACAAGTCCGTCCATAGAAAAAACACCATCTGTAACAATTAATTTAAAACGTGCCCCAGCTTCATTAGCCTTAATCAATTGCTGTTCTAAATCTGCCATATCACTATTTTCATAACGATAACGTGCAGCTTTGCATAAACGCACCCCATCAATAATCGAGGCATGATTCAGACTATCTGAGATTATAGCATCATTTTCTCCTAATAAGGGTTCAAAAACTCCTCCATTAGCATCAAAAGCGGCTGCATAAAGAATAGTATCTTCTGTACCATAAAAATCTGCAATCTTTTTCTCTAAAGTTTTATGAATATCCTGTGTTCCGCAGATAAAGCGAACAGATGACATCCCAAAACCGTGTGTATCCATTGCATTCTTTGCTGCCTGAATAACTTCAGGATGCGATGAAAGTCCTAAATAATTATTAGCACAAAAATTCAAAACCTTTTCTCCTGTAGAAATAGTAATTTCTGCATCCTGAGCAGAGGTTATAATACGTTCTTTTTTAAAAATCCCGTTTTCTTCAATTGACTGGAGCTCATTTTGTAGATGCTCTTTAATTTTTCCGTACATTTCAATATTTTATAATATGTTAAAAATTAATACATTAGCAAAATTAAAGCTACGTAAATCATTTAACATCTGATTAATTTTATCACAAATTTACCACATCAATTTCAGCACCTATATATACCAAGGTTCTTTTTAACACTTTGTATCCTAAATCTTCAATTGCATTTTGATATTCCTGAATTTGATGTACATATTTAGGATTTTTAGCTCCGGTTTTATAATCCAGCAAATAAGCTTCCATATCCTTTGTCAACACAATTCTGTCCGGTTTTAAGATTTTCCCCTCCTTTTGAACAATTGTATGCTCATTTAACACCGTATTTTGTTCATTAAAACAATTACTTATCTCTGGATGATTTACGATTTCAAATAGTGTTTTAGCAACAATTTCTTTTTGATCTTGTGTTATCAATCCAATTTCAATTGCCTTTGTAAGCGCTAATTCAATATCTGACTTATCTTTCACGAAAGCTAAAATCTCATGCACAATATTACCATATGAAATCGCCTCTTGCTGGTGTGTACCCCACATTAAGGCTTCACGCTGAGCAATTTTAATATTTTTCGGATTTAAAACTTCCGAAACAACCGGAATTGTTTTCAACACAGTCAGTGTTTTATCAGAGGTGGAAAGCTTCTTTGAATTTCCAAATTCATATTCCATTTTATCAGAATCATAAATTCCTTTATCGATTAAAAATTTAATAAAAAATGAAGCCATATTGCTTGGAAATTCTCCATCTTTTCTTTCTTTCAGCGATTGAGAAATAACATACAACTGCTCTTCTGCCCTTGTTAATGCTACATACAAAACATTAATATTATCCAATAACTCCTCTTGTTTTTTTAAATTAAAAACAGCAGAAGCATTTTCTCCAAAACTTTCTACAGCACTACTATTATCAATGAGAGCTTTCGGAACACCTAAATCAGCTTCTTCAGTATCCAGCCAGAGTTTATCTTTGGGTTTTCTGTTATAATCTTCTTCTGCAAAAGGCATAATTACAACAGGAAATTCTAAACCTTTAGATTTATGAATTGTCATAATACGAACTGCATTATTTCCTTCGGGAGACGGAATACTAAATTTTTCTCCATTCTTATCCCAATAAGCCAGAAAATCAGCTATTCCTGCCTGATTACGGATATCACGCTCCAGAACAATATCAAGAAAATATTGCACATATGCATTTCCTTCAGCAGGAGAAATAAATTTAGATATGATAATTTCTACTGCTTCATAAAGTGATTTTTTTCGAATATTTTCAAAAGAAAGAGAAACATCAAAGCTTAAAAGCCATTTTTCAAAATCATCTTCAGCTTTCTGATTCATTCCTTCTGCAATAAAATCATGAATTGGCATTTCAATCTCCTTTGCATTTCCCAGAAAATGGAGAAAATTTGCTTTTGCCTCCAAATCAATATTATTATTAAGATACTTCAGCAAATGGATGATCAGCCTCACTTGAGTAGCATTTTGAATCATCAATGTTTCTGATGACAAAAGCGGAACATTTTGTTCTGTCAGATAATTTGCAATAGCGATTCCCTGATCCCTTTTACGGGTCAAAATTACTATATCTTTATATTCAAAACCTTCGCGAAGGACTTTCTGAATTGTATTTAAAGTTGCCAGAACATACAAATCTGACTTTTCAATCGCTTCTTCTTCATCTGCAAAATCATTTTTTTCGATTACAGGCAGAAAAGAAATATTTACATAGCCTCCTTTTTTAGAGTTTGCATTCTGAAAACTATGATTTTCGTATAAATTTTTATAATCCGCATTTGAAAATTCAGCAGAAATTAATTTAAAAAAAGCATTATTAAAATCAATTACTTCACTGTAACTTCGATAATTGGTATCTAAATGTTTTATAGATTTATCGGGGTTACTAAACGGATTTAAATCTTTACTTAACTCAATAAATTGCTCTGCCTTTCCTCCTCTCCAGCGATAAATTGATTGCTTTGGATCCCCAACAATCATCAGAGTTCCTTTATTGCCTAAATCATCCTGTCCTGAAAGTGCATTATCTATAAGCGGAATTAAATTTTGCCATTGCATCTCTGAAGTGTCCTGAAATTCATCTATAAAAAAATGACGATATCGTTCTCCCAGACGTTCATAAATAAATGGCGCAGGCTGGTTTTGAATTTCGCGATGAATAATCGCATTGAATTCTGAAATTGACAATACATTTTGTTCCGATTGAATTTTAGCCAGTTCATTACTGACTGTGTTCAATAAAGAAAGTGGTGTAATATTTTTTAGAAAAGCCTTGTAGAAATCCCTTTTTTCGAAATTTTTATAGACTTTGCCTAATATCAGAAGCAATTGCGGAATAATATTTTCAATCAAAACCCTGTCACTTGCCGTCTTATTAATTGCAATATCTTCAAATTGATGAAAGGTCTTATTTTTTGGATTGAATTTACCGTCACGAATACTTTCTAAATGATTTGGAAAGGTTCCACGGGAAAAAGATTTTAAGTCAATTCCGTTTTTATCGATTAAAGAAAGTGCTTCAGTAGCTAATTGTTCATTTTCTGATTCCAATTCCTCGCACAAGCCCTGCATTTTCTTTTTAATGACAACAAATTCTTCAATCGTTTTATCATTAAAATGAATAATTTCATTTCGATTATTTTCATTCAAAACCAAACGACCTGTTTCAAGGATTTCACGCGAAACATCCCAGCTTTTATCGTCATCGGTCTTTTCCATCGTAAAATCGATCAGCAATTTAGTGAGTGTTTCATCCTTACCCGCCTGCGCAATAATCGCATCAACAGCTTCTATCAATAAATTTTCGGTATCCAGGGTGACCTCAAAAGTCATGGGCAGATTTAAATCATGTGCAAATGCCCGGATTACTTTATGCGTAAATTTATCAATGGTAGAGATATCAAAAGCAGCATAATTATGAATAAGATGCTTGATAATATTTTGAGATTTTGTTTTGATTTTAATTACAGAAAGTCCTGTTTCCCGCGACAAATCTTCCATTAAATCTATGGCTTTTGCTGAAGGCTCGTCTTTGGCAAATTCAGATAAACTTCCAACAATCCGGCCTTTCATTTCATGGACTGCCTTATTCGTAAATGTTATCGCAAGGATATTCCGATAAGCATCATTTTTAGGTGAAGAAAGAATGATTTTAAGATATTCCTTAACTAAAGTATAGGTTTTTCCGGAACCTGCAGACGCATCATAAATTGAGAAAGACGGGCTTTGCATAAGCTTGGTTTTAGTCTTGTAAAAATAGCACATTAAATATTAAAACCAATAAATACAAAATCCAAATTCCAATAGATGATGGGTAATCACATACTATTGGAATTTGGATTTTATTTTTTTTTTTGACTTTTTAAAACAAGATCAATGTTTTGGAAATGCTCTTTTATTAAAAACAAGCAAAATACCTACACCTGTAGAAATGGCTACATCGGCAACATTAAAAATAGCATTAAAAAACTCAAATCGCTTTCCTCCAAAAAAAGGTATCCAATTAGGCAAATCACCTTTCCAGATGGGAAAATAAAACATGTCTACCACTAAACC
This sequence comes from Flavobacterium flavigenum, assembly GCF_027111255.2. NCBI lineage: Bacteria > Pseudomonadati > Bacteroidota > Flavobacteriia > Flavobacteriales > Flavobacteriaceae > Flavobacterium > Flavobacterium flavigenum. The sequence continues at coordinate 2,700,274 of NZ_CP114285.2, forward strand.
ATGAAACCAGGTACCATAAGGCTCAGGAGAAAAAGGAGTCGCTAAATTGTTATAACTGCTGTCAAAAATAACACCATAAAAAACAGAATCCAGAATATTTCCCGCTGCTCCTGCAAAAATAAGTGCAATGGCCACAACTAAATAAGTCGACGCATGTTTTTTTACAGAATCGTATAACCAGTATCCAATCCCGAAAACGGCAAAAATCCTAAATACAGTCAAAATTAATTTCCCGTATTCACCAGGTATTTTAGTACCCCATGCCATCCCTTCATTTTCTATGAAATGTATTTTAAACCAATTGAAAATTGTAACCTCTTCACCTAAAATAAAATTTGTTTTTACATAGATTTTAGAAACCTGATCAATTAATAATATTATAAATATAAGGAGATATGCTTTTCTTAATGACATGTTGTGAATTTTAATGTTGGCAAAAGTAACAATTAAATCAAAAAAAACGCCCCTGATGGAGCGTTAATTGTTTTGTAATTTGAGATGATTATCGTTGCAGGTTTTTAGCTTCGATACTCATTGTTGCATGAGGCACGATTTTAAGTCTTTCTTTTCCAATTAATTTACCTGTTACTTTACAGATACCGTATGTTTTATTTTCAACACGGAATAAGGCATTTTTTAAGTCACGAATGAATTTCTCTTGTCTGATAGCCAACTGAGAGTTTGCTTCTTTTGACATGGTCTCACTACCTTCTTCAAAAGCTTTAAATGTTGGAGAAGTATCGTCAGTTCCGTTATTCAAATCGTTCATATAGGCACTTTTGATCAAATCAAGATCTTCTTGTGCTTTTTTAATTTTTGCCTGGATTATTTCTTTGAACTCTGCTAAATCTGCATCAGAGTATCTTGTAATTTCATCTATCATTTTAATACCTATTTTGAAATTAATATCATTGTTCTAATGTCATCAAACTCAATTTCTGTGCCGTTTTCTAAAGCGTCAGCAAAAACCAGTTCGTATGTTAATGTTTCAGATTTAATATAATCTGCGTTTTTTGAAACAGCTTCTTCTAAAATACTGTCTCTTTTTATTTGTACTTTGATCTTATCAGTAACTTCAAATCCTGAATCTTTACGGATATTCTGAATTCTGTTTACTAATTCTCTCGCGATACCTTCATTTTTCAACTCTTCAGATATTGTGATGTCAAGCGCGACTGTAATTCCGTTTGAATTTGCAACCAGCCATCCTTCGATATCCTGCGATGTTATTTCGACGTCTTCTAAGGATAAAGTTACATTATTTCCTGCAATAACAATATCCAGCGTTCCCTGCTTGTCCAGCTGATTGATCTGCCCTGCAGAAAAACCTTGTATCTCCTTAGAAATCAACCCTATATCTTTACCAAAACGTGGCCCTAATGCTTTAAAATTAGGTTTGATTTGTTTTACTAAAATACCTGAAGCATCATCTAAAAGTTCAATTTCTTTTACATTTACCTCCGCTTTTACCAAGTCAGAAATCGCCTCTATTTCAGCACGCTGTTTCTCGTCAAGTACCGGAATCATTACCTTTTGCAGCGGTTGACGTACTTTTATCATCTCTTTTTTACGTAGTGATAAAACCAAAGACGAGATGGTTTGCGCCTTCTGCATTTTGCTTTCCAACGTTTTATTAACAAAGTTTTCGACAAATTTTGGGAATTCAGCCAAGTGAACACTAGCAAAATCCTCGGTTCCCGTCGACGCAGTTAAATCCCGATACAATTTATCCATAAAAAATGGAGCAACCGGAGCGCTTAATTTACTGATGGTAAGCAAACAAGTATAAAGCGTTTGGTAAGCAGCGATTTTATCTTTAGCATATTCTCCTTTCCAAAAACGACGACGGCATAAACGAACGTACCAGTTACTTAAGTTTTCCTGAACGAAATCAGAAATAGCTCTTGTAGCTTTTGTTGGCTCATAATCCTCATAACATTCATCAACAAATTTTATTAATGTATGTAATTCAGAAATAATCCACTGGTCGATTTCCGGTCTTTCGTTTAACGGAATTTCCGCTTCTGCATATTTAAATCCATCGATATTAGCATATAACGAGAAGAACGAATACGTGTTGTACAGTGTACCGAAGAATTTACGGCGAACCTCAGCAATTCCTTCGATATCAAACTTCAGGTTATCCCACGGATTTGCATTAGAAATCATATACCAGCGCGTAGCATCGGGACCGTATTCTGCGATTGTTTCAAAAGGATCTGTTGCATTCCCTAGACGTTTAGACATTTTCTGTCCGTTTTTGTCTAACACCAAACCGTTTGAAACAACATTTTTGTAGGCTACTTTATCAAAAACCAAAGTTCCGATCGCGTGTAAGGTATAAAACCATCCACGAGTCTGATCTACTCCTTCTGCAATAAAATTAGCCGGAAAATCTTTATTCTCATCAATTTTGTCTTTATTTTCAAATGGATAATGCCATTGTGCATAAGGCATTGCTCCAGAATCAAACCAAACGTCGATTAGATCACTTTCGCGCTTCATTGGTTTTCCAGAAGCAGAAACTAAAGTAATTTCATCCACAACATTCTTGTGCAAATCAATTAAATCATAATTGGATTCAGACATGTTTCCGATTTCAAAACCTTTAAACGGATTTTCTTTTTGAAAACCAGCTTCGATAGATTTCTCGATCGCATTGTACAATTCTTCAACAGAACCAATAAGAACTTCTTCTTTTTTATCTTCAGTTCTCCAAATTGGCAACGGAATTCCCCAATATCTAGAACGAGATAAGTTCCAGTCGTTGGCATTTTTAAGCCAATTTCCAAAACGTCCTTCACCAGTAGACTTAGGTTTCCAATTGATAGTTTCGTTCAGGTCGAACATTCTATCTTTTACATCGGTTACTTTAATAAACCATGAATCTAGTGGATAATATAATAACGGCTCATCAGTTCTCCAACTGTGTGGATAACTATGTACGTATTTTTCAACCTTAAAGGCTTTATTTTCTTCTTTTAATCGAATAGCGATTTCAACATCTACAGATTTCTCCGGAGCTTGTCCTGCATCGTAATATTCGTTTTTCACGTATTTACCAGCCAAATCACCTAAATGAGAAGTGAATTTTCCTTGTAAATCTACTAATGGAACTGCATTTCCATCTTCATCCAAAACCAACATTGGCGGAACTTCAGGTTTTGCTTCTTTTGCTACTTTAGCATCATCTGCACCAAAAGTCGGCGCTGTATGAACTACTCCTGTTCCATCTTCAGTTGTAACGAAATCACCTGAAATTACTCTGAATGCATTTTCAGCATTTTCGTATGGTAATACATAAGGCAACAATTGCTCGTAACGGATTTCTACTAAATCAGCTCCTTTTGCTTCGGTTAAGATTTTATACGGAAGTTTTTTGTCGCCATTTTTCACGTTGTCAAAATCAGCATCATCTTCACTTAAGAAAAATCCTTTTCCGAATTGTTTTCCAACTAAGTTTTTGGCCAAAACAACATTGATTGGCTCAAAAGTATATTGATTGAACGTTTTTACTAAAACATAATCGATTTTTAGCCCAACTGTCAAAGCTGTATTTGATGGAAGTGTCCAAGGAGTTGTCGTCCAGGCTAAAATGTGGATATCACCAAAACCTTGTAAAAATGAAGGCAACGTTTCCGGCAATGTTTTAAACTGTGCCACAATTGTAGTATCCGTAACATCACGGTAAGCGCCCGGCTGATTTACTTCGTGAGAAGACAATCCAGTTCCGGCTTTTGGAGAATATGGCTGAATGGTATATCCTTTGTACAACAAACCTTTATCGTAGATTTGTTTCAAAAGCCACCAAACCGATTCCATGTATTTTGGTTTATAAGTCACATACGGATCTTCCATATCAACCCAATATCCCATTTTTTCGGTCAAATCATTCCATACGTCTGTATAACGCATAACGGTTTTTTTACACGCTTCGTTATATTCTTCGATTGAAATCGTTTTACCAATATCTTCTTTTGTAATTCCTAATTCTTTCTCAGTACCCAATTCTACAGGCAAGCCGTGAGTATCCCATCCGGCTTTTCTTTTAACCTGAAAACCTTTTTGAGTTTTATATCTGCAAAAAATATCTTTAATCGCACGCGCCATTACGTGGTGAATTCCTGGTAATCCGTTTGCTGAAGGCGGACCTTCAAAAAACACATAAGGCTCAGCACCTTCGCGGGTTGTTACACTCTTTTCAAATATATTTTCTTTCTTCCAAAAATCAAGAACTTCAGACGCTACGGTTGGCAAGTCAAGTCCTTTGTATTCAGTAAATTTTGTACTCATTTTATCCTTTTCTTAAACGAGGTGCGAAAGTAAGGAATTTTGAGGAAACATAAAAGAGAATAAAATTAAAGGATAAAGTTGAATTAATCGAAAGCTAGGAACTGTATTAATTCACATAAAAAAACAAAAACTTTCATTATCAGATATTTAAAAATACATTTTTAAAGAACTTTTACAAATGAGAAAATAATCATGTTAAAAAAACAACACTTCTGCAGTTTTCCTTTTAATTTGTAAGATTTATTATTGTAAATTCGCGCAAATCTTAAAAATTATATATGAAAACAAAATTACTTATTTTATCATTATTTTCAGCAGGTTTGGTACAAAGCCAGAACCTTTTACAAAACGGTAGTTTTGAGCAATTTACAGGCAATTCTCCCGATTCATGGATCATACAATTTGGTTCTACCTCAAATGAAGAAATAATTAAAAATGAGGGAAACTCAAGCTTCAAAGGAATGACTTTAGGAGATTCGGACCTGATATGATAACTAAGGAGTTTGGAGTATGGAAAACTGTTACTTATGATTTTAAGATAGCAATGTTTCTAACACCAACTACATCTGTGACAATGGCAGTTAATTTTGTTGCAGGATCAATGATGGATGGTGCTGTGATATACTTTGATAATGTTGTTATTGCGAAAAAAAGCACTTTAGGAATTGCTGATTTTAACAAAAAAGCTAATCCAATTGAAGATGTATCTGAAGATGTAATAAAATTAGCTAATGATTTTAAAAATTCTTCTTACACCGTATATTCTTTAGACGGAAAAGCAGTTAAAAAATCCATCAATAACTCATCTGACATTATTGAAATTTCAGGATTAACCAAAGGCGTTTATCTTTTAAAATTGAATACTATAAGTACTTCGGTTAAATTCATAAAAAAATAACGCGTTATTCTCTAAATAAAAAAGGATTGAATCTGAAAAAATGTAGATTCAATCCTTTTTTTATTTTAATTTCCTGCAAGACAAAGAGGCCGGTTTATGCAAAGATTTCTTTTAGTATTTCTAATGATTTGGGTTTTTTAAACCCATCTAAATGGAAACTGTAATAATCAATCAAAATCTTTAGTAACAGCTGTCTTTCTATTACATGAAAAATTTTCTCATCGTTATCAAATTTTAAACCAAGTAGTTTTTTTAGCAAACTTGTTTCGTGTTCAGTCAGGGAGTCTGATCCTTTAAAAAGAGTAAAAACACCATTATTCATTTCAAAATGAGGCAAATCAATTTCTGAAACATCCGGATAAAAACCCAGATATTTTGTAGTTTCCAACATTAAAATTAAATGAAAATTAGAAATTTCATCATGATGATCGAGCCATTTCAGTGCAGTCTCTAAAAAAACAAACAATGATTCATTCTTTTCTTCTTCCTGTATTGAATAATGCAAAATTTCAGAAAGAAACATTACCATTGTACTTTTTACAAGATCTGTATGAATACTTTGAAAAGGAACTGCTGTTTTGATTTCTTTGAAATTTTCCAAACTTCCTTTATTTTTATGAACGGCTTCTATTTCGAGAATAGACAGAGGTTGAAAATAGGCAATTTTCTGGCTTGCTTTGCGACTAGAAAAAGCGTCACGCACAAAATAAGATTTCAGTCCGTTTGAAAGTGTAAAGCATTTTACGATCAGGCTTTTTTCCTGAATTTTTAGAGATGAAATTACTATGGCTTTGGTTTTAACTAACAATTTATATTTTAGATTTTAGATTTTTTGACTCCTAAAATTTTATAGTAAATATTTTGAAAACTGAATACCGAAACTACCGAATTATCATCACTTTTTTGACTTTTGTTTCGCTTCCATCCTGTGCGGAAACAAAAACCATGTATACGCCAGATGCTACTTTATACTTTCCAAAAGCAGTGGTATCCCATTCTATCGTTCCTCCTTCTGAAATAGTTTCATAAACCAGATTACCTTCAATATCAGTAATTTTAATATTGGCTTTATCAATTAAACCTGCAACTTTTACAGTTCCTGAATAAGAAGGACGAACAGGATTTGGATAAATATATACATTGTTCAGATTTTCATTAGCTTCTGTAGCTGATCCTTTAAAAGAAATCATTCCTTTGGTTGTGGCAATAAAAACCTCACCTGTTTTACTATTTATTTTTATATCGTTAATAACATTAGTTGGTAAAGGTGAATTGTTTATTGTAAAATGATATTTTGTTTCCTGACCGTTTTGTGACACCATAAAAACACCAGAATCTGCTGTCCCTATCCATTTATTATTAGATCCGTCTACTGCTATCGCAGTTATAGATTGTTCATATAATAATTCTTGTGCCAAACCATCTTCTAAGATTATTATAGGCTTTGTGGTTAATTGATTTTCAGTCTGAAAATTATTCACATTCGACAAAATCCTTAGTCCTCTGTTTGTTCCAATCCATAACTGATTTTTAGCATCAATTGCTAAAACGTTAGCTTGTGTTGATGGCAGATTTCCGGAATCTACACCATAATTTATTTTCTTAAATGTATTAGTACTTTCATTAAAACCAACAACTCCTTCACTATTCATTGAAATCCATTTAGTTCCATTTTTATCAATAATCAAATCAGTATAACTGGCATCTTCCGGCTTTGACAAAATAGTTTTCATAGAAACACTTTGCCATTGTCCATTTGCTTTCAATACTTTCAATCCGTTTTCAATCATATTATTTGTAATCCAAAGATTTCCTGATTTATCAAAAGCTGATCCATTGATACGGACATCAATATAAGTAGGCCCCACAAAAGTTAAGGTTTCTAAACCACTATTTTTTTCATTATACAAAACCGATGGTTCGTTGTTTTCGATTTTTAGCAATCCCGAAAAATAAGAACTGGCATATACCTGATTTTCATCATTTGGATTAATCAGTATGTTTACAATTGATTTTGCTTCCAATACTTTTTCGTAGGGAATATTAAGCCATTTTTTTTCTCTTAAGGTACTAACACCATAAGTATCCAGAGGATATGGATTCATTGTAGAGTTATAATCTCCATAAACAGCCCAAAGCACATTTGGATTAACATCTAGAGCAAAAATGTTATTTCTTAGAGGACCATCAGGAATGTTATTCTCAAAAGCTGTAGAAACTGAAAGTGAAGAACTAAATAAACCGTTTGCTTTTGTTCCGATATAAATAACATCTCCCAATGAAGCTGCACAAGTAAAACTTAAATTGCCATTTAAAACCTGTGTATTGATAATCTGCCGATTAAGAATCATTTGATTATTATAAACATAAATAGAATTTGGAGTTGTAACAAACAATTTATGATCAACTGCACGCATATCTGTAGAATATTCCGGAAGCTGAGAAAAACCAATAAAAATATTTGAATTGTAACGATGAATATAACCTCCCGAATTAATTGCAACAAGTTCTGAATCTAAAGGTTCAACGCTCGACCAATCACCTGGGTTTACCACTGACCATTGATTATAATCTATTAGATTAGTATTGTTACTACGTGCCCGCCTTATTCCATTTGAAGTTGCAGCATAAATAAAGTCATTAAATAAAGCCGTTTGCCTCACACTAATTTCGGATCCAGCATCACCAATAAAGTAAGTATCGCCAAACTGTGAAGTAGTTAAATTAAACTGGACAATTCCGAAATCACAGGAAACATAAATCAATCCGTTGTACTCCATAAAATGATTGATTTTTTTTATACCTGAAGGCAATTGTTTATTAATTATGTCTACGATTTTTAACATACTACCGTCTTTTTCATTGATAACGATCATCAAACCATTTTCATAACCTAGTAAGGTTTTTTTAAAGGTTTCACTATGATAAATTGATGATATCGTTTGCCCTGAAAGACCGTCAATAGTTGTTAGCGTTTTAATGCTATTTGTTACCGGATCTTTAAAAAATAAAGCATTTTCTGAAGCTGAAATAACAGTTGCTCCTGCAACAGAAACATCTTTAATTTCATTGTAGGAAAAATAACCTTCCCAGGATAAGTTATTCTGCGAAAAGCTGTTTTGCAGAATCATTATAAATAAAAAATATAAAAATCTTTTTTTCATCATTTGGACTATTCAGAGTCACAAATATAATACAAACTAGAGTATTTGATTTTTGTTGTTTTTTAAAAATCTATTTCAAATATATTAGAAGATTTTTTAAAACTTAAGAATGCCTTCATTTTATAAAAAAATAAAATGAAGGCATTCTTTAAAATCCAAATAAAAGTTATACTACTCCCTGAGCAAGCATCGCATCTGCAACTTTAACAAAGCCGGCAATGTTAGCTCCTTTTACGTAGTTTACATACCCATCTTCTTCAGCACCGTATTTTTTACACTGGTTGTGAATTCCGACCATTATTTCTTTTAGTCTCAAATCTACTTCTTCGCTTGTCCAATTTAGACGAATAGAATTTTGGGTCATTTCTAATCCGGATGCAGCAACCCCGCCTGCATTAGCCGCTTTTCCTGGAGCAAAAAGCACTTTGTTATCTAAGAACAATTTAATTGCATCTAATGTAGAAGGCATATTTGCAGCCTCAGTTACACACAAAACACCATTATCAATAAGTTTCTGAGCATCTTCGCCGTTCAATTCATTTTGGGTGGCACATGGAATTGCAATATCTACTTTTACTTCCCACGGACTTTTTCCTTTATGGAAAATAGCATTTGGATATTTCTCTAAATATCTTTCTGCCCTGTTGTCTCCAGTTGCGCGCATTTCCAGCATATGATCAATTTTTTCTCCAGAAATCCCTTCTTCATCATAAATATAACCGTCAGGACCAGAAATCGTAACTACTTTTCCTCCAAGTTCATTTACTTTTAAAGCAACGCCCCAGGCAACATTTCCAAACCCTGAAATAGACACTATTTTTCCTTTTATTTCGTGACCAATAGTACGAAGCATTTGATCCGTAAAATATACTACTCCATAACCTGTAGCTTCTGGTCTGATTAATGATCCTCCATAAGCCAGGCCTTTTCCAGTCAAAACACCAGTAAATTCATTTCTGATTCTTTTATACTGACCAAATAAGTATCCTATTTCCCTGGCGCCAACACCAATATCACCTGCAGGAACATCCAGGTCAGGGCCGATATGCCGGCATAATTCTGTCATGAATGATTGACAGAAACGCATAATTTCACCATCAGATTTTCCTTCAGGATCAAAATCTGAACCTCCTTTTCCTCCTCCCATTGGCAAAGTTGTCAGACTATTTTTAAAAACCTGCTCAAAAGCCAAAAATTTCAAAACTGAAAGATTTACTGTGTGATGAAATCTGATTCCGCCTTTATAAGGACCAATTGCAGAATTCATCTGAATTCGAAAACCTCTGTTTACAATAATTTCCCCCTTATCATCTACCCATGGAACTCTAAAAATTATAGATCGTTCGGGTTCTGCTATTCTAAGAAGTAAGTTTTTTCCATCGTATTTTTTTTGTTCAGCTATAAACGGAATTACTGTTTCTGCGAACTCTCTGACGGCCTGAAGAAATTCAGGTTCATTTGGATTTTTTGACTCTACAAGAGCCATAAACTCATTTATTTTTTGCTTCATCATTTTGAAATAAATTACGCTTACAAATCATTTATTTGTACAATTAAATAAGAAAACATCATTAAGAAAACGTTTTCGTTATTCATAACAAAGGTAAAGCAAAATCAATTTGAAAATTATTTTTTATAACAATTTTACAAGAATTATATATTTTTCAAACAAATCTAAAATTCTCATTTACAAAAATTAGATTACAGCCTAAACCGAATATTATGATTAACTTTTTAAGTGTTTTTATAGTTATTTTTTAATTGGCTAATTAATTATTTAAAAGTCGGTTATGTTTTTTATATATTTGCCATGATTTGAAAGCAGAAAAACTCATGTTCAAGCAAATAGCCTTAACTTTTTTTACAATATTTGGTATTACCACGGTATCAAATGCACAATTAGCCTACGAAGTGGGATTGATAGCTGGCCCAGTAGCATTTCAGTCTGATTACGGACAAAGACACGATCAATCTACAAATATCGGAAATACCGGATTTGGAATTGGTGCGGTTCATTGGATAAACTTTTCATCAGCTGCTAATGGCAATGAATATTTTAATGAACACTTTAAAGTTCGTTCTGAAATTTCGTTTTCTCATACGAACTTTCAACATTATGGAAAATGGATTGAAGGCAAGCCATCTGCCGGAAAAGAAAAACTAAAAGCGATGAGTGGAAAAACCAGTATGCTAAATATTGGAGCTCAACTAAATTATTCGCCCTTTATGACGATTCATGAATTCGAAAAGTACGTAGGCAGTTTTTATCCTTATATAAGTGTTGGTGCTATGGCAAGTTACTATGACACTAAAGCGAATTCTTCTCTAGGCCCATTAGGATCGCCAGCAACAACATTTGATAAATATCTAGTGCCATCAGACGGGCATAAATATGGTTTTGCATCCGAAAACGGCATTGCATTTTCCCTGCTTCTTGGAGTTGGGGTACAATATAAACTGGATGAAATGAACGATTTGCTTTTTGAAGTACGCTATCAGGGATTCAATTCTGACTGGATTGACGGATTAAATCCGAACCGGGATCTTTACAAAGAAAACAAAGCAAATGATTCGCAAGTGTGGTTTAATTTTGGATATTCCCACTATTTAGAATTCTAAAAGCAATAATAATATTAAAATACAAACCCCAATTCTTTCGAGTTGGGGTTCTGTTTTTTATGATAAAGCTTGTTCTAAATCCGCTATTAAATCTTCAGCATCTTCAATACCTACACTTAGACGAACCAAGTCATCTGTAATTCCAACCTCAGCTCTTTTATCTGCCGGAATTGAGGCATGGGTCATTAAAGCAGGGTGATTCGCCAATGACTCTACTCCTCCTAAAGATTCAGCCAAAGTAAAAACTTTTAGTTTCTCCAAAAAAGCAATTGAATCTTCCTTTTTACCTGAAGCGAATGTAAAAGACACCATTCCGCCAAAAGCTTTCATTTGTTTTTTAGCAATTTCATGAAACGGATGACTTTCTAATCCAGGATAATAAACGGTTTGAATTTTTGGATGGTTACTTAAAAATTCAACTACTTTTTCTCCGTTTTCACAATGTCTCTGAACTCTTAATGAAAGTGTTTTTATTCCTCTTAAAACCAGAAAACTATCCATTGGTCCTAATGTTGCACCAGTTGCAAATTGCTGGAAATGTAGTTGTTCACCCAAAGCTTCATCTTTCACAATTAAGGCTCCGGCAATAACATCTGAATGACCACTCAAATATTTGGTTGCTGAATGCATTACGATATCAGCACCTAAATCAAGTGGTTTTTGCAAATAAGGTGTTGCAAAAGTATTGTCTACCGCCAGCCAGATTTTATTTTGTTTTGTGATTTTGGCGATTTCCTCAATATCGGCCAGCTTCATTAAAGGATTCGTTGGCGTTTCTACCCAGATTAACCTGGTGTTTTCATTGATCAAAGATTTCAGTTTTGCAATATCAGTCATATCAACAAAATGGAATTTAATTCCCGAATCTTTGTAAATTCTGGAGAACATTCTATAAGTTCCTCCATACAAATCATCCATAGCAATTACTTCATCACCTGCTTTAAATGATCTCAGGATACAATCCGTAGCCGCCAAACCCGATGAAAATGCCAGTCCGCGGGTACCGTTCTCAATACTTGCCAATGCATTTTCTAAAGCCGTTCTTGTAGGATTTGAGGCACGGCTATATTCGTAATCACCCAATGGTTTACCCGGACTTGTCTGAACATATGTTGACGTTTGATACACCGGAGGCATAACAGCTCCTGTAGCCGGATCATGATGCTGACCTCCATGAATCACTTTTGTATTGAATTTCATATAGTTATAAATTTTAAATACTTAATACTTTCACAAATTTACTTTTAAATTTATTCAAATCCAGATACAACTTCTTACCTTTAAGTATAATTAACACTTTTAAGATGAAACTTTATTCTCTTCTTGCTGCGGTGGTCCTATTACTAACAGGCTGCACAAAAACATTAACTTTTGAAAATGAGGTATTTGAAAAAGAATCTAAAATACCTTGTAAAAAAGATTGTCCTAAAATTACAATCGAAGTGCCAATTGCAAAAAATATTCCTGTTGTAGCTGATAGTATTAATAAAAAGATATTAGGTGTTTTAAAAGACATTGTTTATTTCGGAGAAAAACCTTCAGAAATTAAAGATTATAAAAGCCTGGTTGATTCTTTTATTGGTTCTTATGAAGAAATGCATAAAAAATTCCCAACTGAAACATTCGGCTGGGAAGCTAAAGTGAAAGGAAATATCGAATATCAATCCGATCAGATTTTAAACATTAAACTGGATCACTATACTTTTACAGGCGGTGCTCACGGATATCAGGGCTTTCGTTCGCTTCTATTTAATCCTGATACCGGAAAAACCATTTTTAGCGATGAATTATTTAATAACGAAAAAGAGTTTAAAGCTTATGCCGAAAAAGAGTTCCGAAAAAAATATAAAATACCGGCTAAAGCCAATATAAATGCAACAGGATTGATGTTCGAAAAAGATGTTTTTCAATTGCCTCAAAATATATTTTACACTGAGGAAGGCCTGTTACTATATTACAATTCGTACGAAACAGCTTCCTATGCGGATGGCCCAAAAGAGATTTTGTTTCCGTATGAACAGATAAGTAAATATTTAAAATTTAAATAATTAAGTCATATCATGGCAGTAAATCTCTGCAGAAGATTACTAAACATCATATTTCATTTTACGTAAAACCCGTAATGATTCCTTAAAAGAAAGATATATTTGGCTAAAGGGTTTTAAAAGTAATTTGGCATCAATAAGTTTTTGTCTGGCTTCGTCAAAACCATTCAGATAACAAATCATAAAAGTGGAAGGCAAGTTTTCTAAATCTTTTAATTCACGCTCCGACAAAGCAAAACCATTTTGCAGTTTTTGAAGCAATGCAATATTCGAATTATAAATATGAAAAAGCATTCGTTTATTGAACTCCGGAGGCTGAAAAAGCATTTGACGGTCTATCTTATA